>NZ_JTLI01000011.1 GCF_000799075.1 Cetobacterium sp. ZOR0034 | reverse complement strand
GAGCGCACGACTGTTAATCGTGTTGTCGCTGGTTCGAGCCCAGCAAGAAGCGCCATTTTTTTATTTTTTGTAAAAATAAATTTTAAGAGCGTATTCGCTCTTTTTTTTATACATTTTTTTCAAGATAGTGTATAATAATAAAGAATTGTTAAAATTTCAAAGGGGTGAAAAATGATAAAAAGAGAAAAGATAATTGTACTGCTTATTTCAGTAATTGTAATAATTTTTGGTATAGGTTTAGTATTAAACAAAAGAACAATAGAAACGGCTATAAAAAATAATGAAAGTTTATCGGATTTATATCAAAAAAATGAGAAAAGAAAAAATGAAAAAATATTTTCTATAAAATTAAAAGATGGTAATCTAAAAAGAATATTAGAGAATTTATCATCAGATAAGATGGATATAGCAACATCTATTTTAAAGGATGGTAAATTAGTTGATTTTATAAACAATCCTAATGTAGATTCATATCTTAAAAATACAGATTATAATAAAGCTATAGAGAATGCAAAAGTAATTAAAGGTTTGAAAGATTTATTGTCATTATCTCCAGAGATTGGAAAATATTTCAAGGAAGAATTAATTAAAAACAATTTTGAAATTTTTATAAGAACGATTGAAAATAGACCTGAAGTTATAAAAATAAAAGATAGAATAACAAAACTATTACCTATAAAAAATAGTAAGAGTGTATTTGAAAAATTATCAGAAGAAAATTTAATAAATATTAGTGAAATGTTATCAAAATCTCCTATGACAATAGAGTTTGTAGAAAAAAAAGATATAAAAAAATATAACTTAGAAGAGGTTGTAGAGATTAGTAAAACATTATATAAAATAGGGGAAATTAATCCTGTTTTAGCTATTGAAATTAATGATATGCTAGAGGGATTTGATATAAGAAAAGCTGCTCTTTATGGAGATCTTTATGTAGAAGACGAGAGATTCGAAAAACAAATAAGAAAAGAGTTTGAAGGAGGAGATTATACTTTTGATAATCCATATTTAAAATATAACCCTTATGGAAGAACTCCTTTAGCTTATGGTATGAAATATGGAGAAAATGAAAAAATGGAGCTTTTAAGAGTTACTATATTAGGTGTAGGAGGAATGCCTAATTTTAGTTATGAAAAAAAATATTTTCCAGGAGAATTATTTCCGATAGTTGGATTATATCCTAAAATAGAAAATACAGTTTTATTAGAACAACTTAATCCTGGTGATAAAAAAGTTTTAAAAAGTAAAAGAATTAAATTAAAAACATATTCAGTAGATGATAGGCTTCCTGCGATTTATGTAGAAAAGAGAATTCCAGGGAGTATACAACCAGGATTTAACTTAGCTTCTTATAATTTAAAAGATGAAGGTTTACCATTTGCTTTTGATAGCATGGGAAATATTCGATATATTTTAAAAACAGGTAAAGATATGAGAAGAGTAAAAATTGAAAAAGAGGATTCGGGAGTATGGGAAGTAAGAAATGATGAAGATAAATTCCAATTGAATATACTTGGAAAAATTTTAGGAAGAATTGGAAGAGAAGATGAAGACAAAACTACAAAAAATAAAAAAACTAAATATTTAGTTAGAAATAATAATGTATTGACTGTATTGTCATATAAAGATGACGTTTATCCATCAGCTTTATTTTCAGAGTACGGGTTAGATTCTAAAGATGAGGTTTTTAAAGCAATTATATTTTATGATAAAGATGGTGCTGATGAGAATATAATAGAGGACGGAGAAAGAGTGGTTCTTTATGAAGGAGATAGTGAAAACTAATGCTAAGATTATTTTATATGGGGGCTCTAGGAGCTATATTTTCAATTTTAATGGGATTATTTAATTTAACATCAGAAACAAGTTTGATTGGAATAGGAGTATTATTTTTTATTTTATTGGGACTTTATTTGTTTGATTTAATGAATTTCGATGTACCAAGATATAGTTTAAAAAATTATGTAACTATATTTATATTAAATATTTTCTTTTTCTTTATTTGGTTTTTAATTAGTTGGGATTTTTGGTTAATAATATTTTGTACTCTATTCACTTCAATAATAATATTCTTGAGAACAGTTATAAATATTATTACATATAGAATTAAACCAGTTTCTATATATGGAGAAGGTGAATTGAAGTATAATTTAGAAAAAAGTTTAGAAAAATTAGAAGGATATAAACATATTCATTTTTCTGGTGATATAGATGAGTTAGAAGAGTTTGTAGAAAAAAACGGGATTAAGTTATTACTTTTAGGTAAAATGAGGTTAGAAGAAAAAGAAATTGAAAAAATCTTAAAGATTAAATTAAGAAATACCCATGTAATGGGATATTTAGATTATATGTTAGAAATCGAAAAAAAAATAGAGGTTTCATATATAAATGAAGAGTGGTTATTGAATGCATATGGTTTTGAAATCTTGAGAAGTAAATTTCAAAATAAGGTTAAAAGAGTTTTTGATATTGGAATGTCCATCATTATTGGCTTAATGACATTTCCAGTTATGATTATAGCTGCTATTATAGTAAGATTAGAAAGTCCAGGACCTATTATTTATTCACAAGCAAGAGTTGGAGAAAATGAAAAAGAATTTTTAGTTTATAAATTTAGAAGTATGAGGCAGGATGCAGAAAAAGATGGTGCAAAATGGGCTCAAAAAAATGATCCGAGAGTAACAAAGTTTGGAAATTTTATGAGAAAAACAAGAATTGATGAACTTCCTCAACTTTTAAATGTTATAAAAGGAGATATGAGTTTTATAGGACCAAGACCAGAGAGAATGGTATTTATAAAAGAACTTGAGAAGCAAATCCCATATTATGGATTAAGACATATGGTAAAACCAGGATTAACAGGTTGGGCACAAGTGATGTATCCCTATGGAGCTACGGTTGAAGATGCTAAAAATAAGTTAGAATATGATTTATACTATATAAAGTGTTATAGCCTGTATTTGGATATAATTATATTATTTAAAACGCTTAAAACCGTTGTATTTGGAAAAGGAAGGTAAGAGAAAGATGTTAACCATATTTACACCTACTTATAATAGGGAAAGTACCTTAGAGAGGTTGTATAAAAGTTTAAAGAATCAAACACTAAAGAATTTTGAATGGATTATTGTTGATGATGGATCAACTGATAATACGAAAAATTTAATAGAGAGCTTTATAAAAGAAGATGAATTTTCGATTGTTTATAAAAAAGTTGAAAATGGTGGAAAAATGAGAGCTATAAATATAGGAGCGCTTTTAGCCACAAAAGAGTTTTTTTTCATTGTAGACAGTGATGATTATTTAAATGAAAAAGCAGTTGAGATAATCCAAGAAGAGATTGTAACGTTACCTTTAGATTATGCTGGATTAGTTTTTAGAAAAGTTGAAATATTAGATAATGGTTCTCCTGTGAAGGAAAAAGAAAGTTTTGGTGAAGATCAGATAGATAGTACACCAATTAATATTTTTTATAAAAAGAAAATTTTGGGAGATAAAGCTGAAATCATAAGAACATCAATAATGAGAGAGTATCCTTTTCCAGAAATCGAAGGAGAAAAATTTGTTCCCGAAGGTTATATATGGAATCAAATAGGAGAAAACTATATGTTTAGATATATAGATAAAGGAATATATTATTATCAATATTTAGAAGATGGATATACACGAAAATTTTCTGAAATTATAAAAAATAATCCAAAAGGAATGAAACTTTACTATAGCTATATGATAAAAACAAATATACCATTAAAAAATAAAATAAAATTTTTGATTAGGTTACTTCAGTCGATTTGCTATGAAAGAAAAAAAGATAGGAGAAATAAATGAAAATACTTCATATAATAACATCTTTGGAATTAGGTGGCGCAGAGAAGTTATTGCTAGATTTGATTCCTGCTCAAAAAAGACAAGGAGCAGATGTAGAGCTGTTAGTTTTGGATACTAATGGAGAGAAATTTTTAGAAGAGTATGAAAAGAGAGGTATAAAAGTTCATAGAACTAAGATAAATAATAGAATGAGTTTTAAAAATATTTTTGAAATAACGAAGTTATTGAAGAGTCAAAAAATAGATATTGTTCATGCTCATTTAGTACACTCACAAATTTGGACAAGTTTTGCGAGATATTTTAATAGAAGTATTATCTATGTAACAACTGAACACAGTACTCATAATAGAAGAAGAGAGAAAAAGGTATATAAATATTTAGATAGATTTATTTATAACTCATTTAGCAAAGTTATTGCAATCTCAGAAGCGACAGCAAGAGAATTAATAAAATGGACAGGAATTAGTTTAAAAAAGATTGAAGTTATACCAAACGGAGTTTCTTTAAGAGCTTTTATGGGAAAACAGAAAGAGCGTAAGGGAAATAACTTAGTCATGGTATCTAGATTTCATCCATCTAAGGATCACATAACGGTTGTAAGAGCCCTAGAGAAACTTCCTAAAGAATATACACTTACATTTATTGGAGAAGGTGAAACAGAAGAAGCTGTAAAAAGAGAGGTTTTAATGTTAAAACTAGAAGACAGAGTACAGTTTTTAGGATATTCGAATTCTGTTCCAGCGTTGTTAAAAAGAGCAGATATAGCAATTCAATCATCAAATTTTGAAGGGTTTGGTTTAAGTGCATTAGAGGCTATGGCCTCTGGGACTCCTATTATAGCGAGTAATGTAGAAGGACTAGCAAATATAGTTTCAGGTTCTGGATTGTTGTTTAAAGCTGGAGATGTAAATGATTTGGTTCAAAATATAAAACAATTGGAAGATCCTAAAATCTACTTAGACAAAAGTAGATCTGGGATTAAAGGAAGCCTAGTTTATTCAATAGAATCGACGGCTAAAAAATATATAGAATTATATAAAGAGGCGCTAAAATGATATATTTGATTATAGCTATAGTATTATTAATGCTTGGAGTTTTTGATATTTTTTACAAAGATAAAGAAAAGAAAGAATTAATATTAAAAGTTATAATAGTTTGTTTAATTTTATTTTTAGGAACTAGAGGTTTTTTAGGGTGGGATTGGTATTTTTATTACCCATCTTTTATGGAAGGGACTTACACCTATGAAAAGGGATATATGCTTTATACCTCTTTTATAGGTAATATTTTTAAAAATTATATATTTTATCAGTTTGTAACAACAACAATTGATTTTATTGCACTATACTATATTTTTAAAAGGTATTGCAAATATCCTATAATGGCTTTTGCTATTTTTTTTAGTATACAGGGATTTCATATGGAAGTTGAACTTTTAAGAAATATGAAAGCGATAATATTATTTTTATTCTCTTTAAAATATATTGAAGAGCGTAAGATTATACCGTTTTTATTATTAAATATAATTGGAGTTTCTTTCCATATGAGTGGGATTTTATATCTACCAATGTATTTTATTTTAAATTATACTTATGAAAAACGGATAGTTTTAGGAATTTTTATAATTGGTAGTTTTTATTATCTTTTAAATTTAAAGGGTATTGAGCTGCTATTAAACTATAACTGGGATTTTTTACCAACTATAATAGCTGATAAAATTGTTAACTATAAAAGCATCCTTCCAGCAAACCTAGAAAGAGGTCTAAATTTATTTTATATAGAGAGAGCGATTTTATTTTTACTAGCTTATAAATATGAAAATAATAATATCATAAAAAATAGTTTGTATATTTGGGTGGTGATATTTTTATTTACATCAGAATTATCTGTAGCTTCTTTAAGAATAGGAATTCTGTTTATTTATAGTGTTTGGCTAACTTTAACAAGATCATTAGAAAATTTCGAGAGAAAAGAATTTATGGTGGCTATAGTAATGGCTTTATCTTTGATTAGAATATATAGGAGCACTACCTTTCCAGGGAACACAATAAATTATAATTACAAAAATGCACTTTTTAATGAATTAAACTATAAAGAGAGAGAACTTGAAATAATAAAAGGGAAAAAGTATTTAAAAGAAAGTCATGGCAAAGAGTTGTTAATTCAATACTAATGAGAGGTATATTATGAAAAAATTAAAAATATTTTTTACAGCCAATGTGCTTTGGGATATTTATATATTTAGATATGGAGTAATTAAAGCTCTGATAAATGATGGGCATGAGGTAATAGTAATTGCACCTAATGATACAAGAATAAATTTTTTAGAAGAGCTAGGAATAAGACATATTCCTATAGAATTAAATATGAGAGGTATAAATCCAGTAAAAGATTTTAAACTTCTATTACAATTAAAAGCAATCTATAAAAAAGAGCAACCTGATATTGTTTTTCATTATACAATAAAACCAAATATTTACGGGACAATAGCAGCAAAGATAGCTGGGATAAAAAGTATCGCGGTCTTGACAGGATTAGGTTACTCTTTTGTTGAAGGTGGAATAATTTCAAGTATTGCAAAAAAAATGTATAAGTTTTCATTGAAATTTTCAAAAGAGGTTTGGGTTTTGAATGATGATGATAAAGAAACCTTAATAAAGCAAAAGATAGTACCAACAGAAAAAATCTTTATTTTACCAGGAGAAGGAGTAAATATAGAAAAATTTTCACCTGTTGAAAGAGAAGAGAATCAAGAGTTAATATTTCTAATGGTTGCTAGGGCTTTTTTTGATAAAGGCGTAAGAGAGTTTGTTGAAGCAGCAAAAATTATAAAAAATAAAAATTATAAAGTTAAATTTTGGTTTTTGGGTGCTTTAGGTGGAAATGCTGCAAACGGTGTAGATAGTGCTAAAATGGACGAGTATGTTAAAAGTGGTATATTGGAATATTTAGGGCATAGAAAAGATGTGGAAGTGCTTATAAACGCTTCTGACTGTGTAATATTACCATCTTATAGAGAGGGAATATCTAAAGTATTAATGGAAGCTGCAAGTATGGAAAAACCTATTATAGCTTCAAATGTAACAGGATGTAAAGAGATTGTAGATGATAATGTCAACGGATACTTAGTAAAAGCAAAGGATTCAGTTGATTTGGCTAATAAAATTGAATCATTTATAAAGTTATCTTTAGAAGAGAAAAAAACTATGGGAAAAAAGGGTAGAGAGAAAATAATTAGACAGTTTGATGAAAAAATAATAATAGATATATATAGGAGAAAGCTATGGAACTTACAATAATTGTACCTGTTTATAATGTAGAAGATTATTTAGATGAATGCCTAGAAAGTATTTATAAAGTAAAGGATATAAATTATGAAGTTGTTTTAGTAAATGATGGTTCGAAAGATAATAGTTTAAATATTTTAAAAAAATATAAGGAACTTTATCCAACAAAAACAAAGATAATAGATAAAGAAAATGGAGGATTATCCTCGGCAAGAAATGCAGGAATAAAAGAAGCTAGAGGGGAATATTTAGCTTTTATTGATAGTGATGATATAATTGATTCAAGTGGTTTTGAAAACTTTTTTAAAGAGGGTCAAAAATTAGATTTAGACGTTATGGTTGGTAATATGAGATATTTTTCTGATAATAAAGTTGGAGAACCTCTATTTAGATCTCAAGAGATAAAGGATTTTACAGTAAGTAAGGGGACTAAGTTTTTTTTAACGTTATTTCAAGGAACTAAATGTTTTAGAGAAGAAGTTGTAGATGATATATATAAAAGAGAGTTTATATGTGAAAATAAGCTTTATTTTCATGATAATTTAATTCATGAGGATAGTTATTTTACTCCAATGGTTTATTTGAAAGCTAAAAGAGTTAAGTATATTGATATTGCCTTTTATTATTATAGACAAAGAACAGGAAGTATAATGAGTATTGTTAATGATAGAAGTGTAGATTCATTAGAGAAAATATGTTATATGTTATTAAGTGAGTTTTCAAAGACAGATGAATACGGAAGAGAAGCTTTATCTAAGTTATTACCAAGTTTTTATAAGGTTGTTCTTTATAGATATATAAATTCAGGTAAAGATTACAAAGGCAAATTGAAAAATTATAGAGAGATATTTAAAGAAGTTAGAGGTATGAGAAACAAAAATATAGAAGAGATTTTAATCTATTTTGCTCCTATAGTTTCTAATTTTTTAAGAAAAATTGTGGGTAAAAGTATAGGAAATACTCAGAAAATACCTAAATTCTAGGAGGATTTATGGAAAAAAAGATACATTATATATGGCTAGGAAAAGGATCTAAACCTAATCTGATGGATATTTGTATAAATTCATGGAGAGAAAAGTTACCGGAGTATGAAATAATAGAGTGGAATGAAGAAAATTTAGATTTTTATAACGAGATTGAGAAAAATAGATTTTTGAAAGAGTGTTATAAAAGAAAACTTTGGGCTTTTTTATCTGATTATTTTAGAGCTAAAGTTCTGTATGAACATGGAGGAATATATTTAGATTCTGATATGCAAATTTTAAAATCTTTAGATTCTTTTTTAGAAGATAGAGTCTTTTTAGGAATGGAAGATGAAAAACAAGCAAGTGCAGGAATAATAGGTTCAGAGAAGGGACATGTTTTTTTTAAAAAAATATTAGAATTTTATCAAGAAGATATTTGGAATGTAAACATCTATACAATTCCAGCAATTCTTCAATATATATTAGAAAGAGACTACAACTTTAAAGCTGAAAATAGACAGATTTTTTTAAATGATGGAATAAAAATATATCCTTTTGAGTATTTTTATCCATATCACTTTACAGAGGAGTTTTCTTACGAAAAAATAAAAAAGAACACTTATGGTATACATTGGTGGGGTAAAAGTTGGCATGGAAATAATAAAAAATTATATTTTTTAGAGTTCAAAACAGTTAAAGGATATAAAAAAAAATTAATAAATTTATTAATTTTTTTAAATCTTTTAGAACCTGCAAGAAAAATATATGAGAAATTTATAAAAAAATAAATAGAGCATAACATGCTAGAACTCCTTTAAAAACAAGGGAGTTTTAGTATGTGCAGAAAAAAAATAAAAAAACTTTAAAAAAAATAAAAAAACTTGTTGACTTTATTTATAATTTATGATATTATTATTAATGTCCGTGAGGGACAGCGAAGCGCGAAAGCGACAAGCTCCTTCAACTAGGAAGCCTGGGTGGCGGAATAGGTAGACGCACGGGACTTAAAATCCCGAGCTATCTGATAGCGTGCCGGTTCGATTC
>NZ_JTLI01000010.1 GCF_000799075.1 Cetobacterium sp. ZOR0034 | reverse complement strand
TATTGGTTGGTCGAATAACTATTATACCTCAAAGGATTGGAGTAGTTTCAATAAATTTTAAGTTAACAGAAACAAACTCATTATAGGAGGGAAAAAGGAACTATGAAAAAAACAAAAATTGTATGTACAATAGGGCCAAAAACAGAATCGGTTGAGGTATTATCGGAGTTATTAAAAGCTGGAATGAACGTTATGAGAATGAACTTCTCTCACGGAAGCCATGAAGAGCACGGGCAAAGAATTGTAAACTTAAAAGAGGCTGTAGCTAATACAGGAATTAATGCAGCTGTATTACTAGATACTAAAGGACCAGAGATTAGAACTATAAAGTTAGTAGATGGTCAAGATGTTTCTTTAGTTGCTGGGCAAAAGTTCACTATAACAACTGACGAAACAGTTATTGGAGATGCAACAAGAGTTGCTGTAACTTATAAAGGGTTAACAGATGACTTAAAAGCTGGAAACATTGTTTTAATAGACGATGGATTGATTGAAATGGAAGTTGAAGAAGTAGTTGGAAACGAAGTAAGATGTATTGTTAAAAACAACGGAGACTTAGGAGAGAACAAAGGGGTTAACTTACCAAATGTTTCGGTTCAATTACCAGCGTTATCACCAAAAGATATCGGAGATTTAAAATTCGGTTGTGAGCAAAATGTAGATTTCGTAGCTGCTTCATTCATTAGAAAAGCTGACGATGTAAAAGCTGTAAGAGAAGTTTTAGATGCTAACGGTGGAGAAAAAATAAAAATAATTTCTAAAATTGAAAATCAAGAAGGTTTAGATAACTTCGATGAAATTTTAGAGTTATCTGACGGTATAATGGTAGCTAGAGGAGACTTAGGAGTAGAAATTCCAGTTGAAGAAGTTCCATTTGCACAAAAGATGATGGTAGAAAAATGTAACTTAGCAGGTAAGGTTGTAATTACTGCGACTCAAATGCTAGATTCAATGATAAAAAATCCTAGACCAACAAGAGCGGAAGCAACAGACGTAACTAATGCTATATTAGATGGGACTGACGCTATAATGTTATCAGGAGAGACAGCTAAAGGAAAATATCCAATTGAAGCTGTAACAGTAATGAGAAAAATCGCTGAAAAGACAGATCCATTAGTAGCTTTCCAAATCGAAAACGAAGAGGGAGTAACTATAACTGAAGCAATGGCAAGAGGAACTGTAGATGTAGCGGAAGCATTAGGAGCGAAATTAATCGTTTCTGGTACTGCATCAGGAAGATCGGCAACTGCTTTAAGAAGATACTTCCCAGAAGCATTTGTTTTAGCTATAACAAATAACGAAAAAACTTACAATCAAATGATTTTAACTAGAGGAGTAATCCCTTGTTTAGATACAACTGCTAAAAACTTAGAAGAGTTCTATGTTTTAGCTGAAGAAAAAGCACTAGCTTTAGGACTTGTTAAATCAGGAGATATCATTGTAGCTTCGTGTGGAGAAGAAGTATTCAAAGCAGGAACAAGTAACTCAATGAAAGTAATAAAAGTAAAATAATAAAGTACATAAATTTTGAGACCAAAATTTTAAAAATAAACTTTTAAAAAATTCTAAGGAGGATTCAAAGAAATGACTAGAATAGTTGAAGTTAAAGGAAGAGAAATTCTTGATTCAAGAGGAAACCCAACAGTTGAGGTTGACGTAATATTAGAATGTGGAGCTATGGGAAGAGCAGCAGTTCCATCAGGAGCATCTACAGGAGCTTACGAAGCTGTAGAATTAAGAGATAAAGATAAATCTAGATACTTAGGAAACGGTGTTTTAAAGGCAGTAAACTATGTAAACACTGAAATTAAAGAGTTAGTAATCGGAATGGATGCAACTAACCAAGTAGCAGTAGATAAAGCTATGATCGAATTAGATGGAACTCCAAACAAAGCTAGATTAGGAGCTAACGCTATATTAGGTGTATCTTTAGCAGTAGCTAAAGCAGCAGCAGCAGCATTAGGACAACCATTATACAAATATTTAGGAGGAGTTAACGCTACAGAGTTACCTTTACCTATGATGAACATATTAAACGGAGGAAGCCATGCTGATTCTGCAGTAGACGTTCAAGAGTTCATGGTTCAACCAGTTGGAGCTAAAAACTTTGCTGAAGCTATGAGAATGGGATGTGAAATATTCCACCACTTAGGAAAAATATTAAAAGCTAATGGAGATTCAACAAACGTTGGAAACGAGGGTGGATATGCACCAGCTAAAATCAACGGAACTGAAGGAGCTTTAGATATCATTTGTGAAGCTGTTAAAGCTGCTGGATATGAGTTAGGAACTGATGTTACATTCGCTTTAGATGCTGCAGCAACTGAATTCTGTGTTGAAAAAGAAGATGGAACATTCGAATACCACTTCAAAAGAGAAGGTGGAGTTGTAAGAACAACTGAAGAAATGATCGAGTGGTACGCTGGATTATGTGAAAAGTACCCAATCAAATCTATCGAAGATGGATTAGGTGAAGATGACTGGGCTGGATTCCAACAATTAACAGCTAAAGTTGGAAAGAAAGTTCAAATCGTTGGAGACGATTTATTCGTAACTAACACTGAGAGATTAGCAAGAGGAATCGAAATGAAATCAGCTAACTCTATCTTAATCAAGTTAAACCAAATCGGAACTTTAACTGAGACTTTAGATGCTATCGAGATGGCTAAGAGAGCTAACATGACTGCAGTAATATCTCATAGATCTGGAGAAACTGAAGATGCTACAATAGCTGATATCGCTGTTGCAACAAACGCAGGACAAATCAAAACTGGATCAACTTCAAGAACTGATAGAATGGCTAAATACAACCAATTATTAAGAATTCAAGAAGAGTTAGGATCTGTTGCTCAATACAAAGGAATCGAAGTATTCTACAACACAACAAAATAATTGATTTATATAAGGAGAGACCTTGTGTCTCTCTTTTTTATTAGGCCTTTAAAAATAAAAGCCTTTATGTTACAATAGAGTAAAAATTAGATTATGGAGGATAATTATGTCAAATGTTTTTGAAGTTTTAAAAGATCGTGGATACGTAAAACAAATGACTCACGAAGAGGAGATGAAGGAGTTACTAGAAAAAGAGAAGGTAACTTTTTATATAGGGTTTGACCCAACAGCGGATAGTTTACATGTGGGACATTTTATAGCTATGATGTTTATGTCTCATATGCAACAACATGGTCATAGACCGATAGCTCTAATAGGTGAAGGAACGGCTCAAATTGGAGATCCGAGTGGAAGAACTGATATGAGACAAATGATGACAGATGAGATAATAGCTCATAATGTTGCTTCAATAAAGAAACAAATGGAGAAGTTTATAGATTTCTCTGATGATAAAGCCTTACTAGTGAATAACGCTGATTGGTTAAGAGGTTTAAATTACATCGATTTTATAAGAGATATAGGTTCTCAATTCTCAGTAAATAGAATGTTAGCAGCGGAATGTTTCAAGTCTAGAATGGAAGAGGGAGGATTATCTTTCTTAGAGTTTAATTATATGTTAATGCAAGGATATGACTTCTTAGTTTTAAATAGAAAATATGGTTGTACAATGCAATTAGGTGGAGATGACCAATGGTCAAATATGATTGCAGGAGTAGATTTAATAAGAAAGAAAGATAGAAAGCAAGGTTATGCAATGACTTGTACTTTACTAACAAATAGTGAAGGAAAAAAGATGGGTAAAACAGCTAAAGGTGCTTTATGGTTAGATCCAGAAAAGACATCACCTTACGAATTCTATCAATACTGGAGAAATTTACCGGATGCTGATGTAGCTCAACCGTTAGCATTACTAACATTCTTACCGATGGATGAAGTTAGAAGATTGTCTGCATTAGAAGGAGCAGAAATAAATGAAGCTAAGAAAGTATTAGCTTATGAAGTGACGAAGATTGTTCATGGAGAAGAAGAGGCAGAAAAAGCTAAACAGGCATCTGAAGCTTTATTTGGTCAAGGTGGAGTGGACTTATCAAATGTTCCTACATCTGAGGTAACAGCAGAAGTTGTTGGAATGGGTGTTGTTGACTTGATGGTAGAATTAGGATTATTAAAGACAAAGAGTGAAGGAAGAAGACTTGTTCAACAAAACGGATTGTCTATAAACGATGAAAAAGTAACTGATTTTGCTATGGAAATAACAGCTGATTTATTCGTAGATGGAGCTATAATGTTAAAGCAAGGTAAGAAAAAATATAACAGGATTGTTATAAAGTAGTGATAGTAATAAGAGAAACTACGACAGATGACATAGAAAACATATATAACCATCTTAATTTAAACTATGTAAAAAAATATTGCAAAAATAATGAGGAAGAACAGAGGAAAAATCATGAGAGATGGTATAGATTTTTATTGAGTTCATCTGATTATGCAATGTTTACTGTCGAAGATTTGAGAGGCACCTTTTTAGGAAATGTAAAGTTTGAATTAAATAAAGACTTAGAGGGTGCAGAAATCTCATTGTATTTAGCTGAGTGCATAAGAGGAAGAGGTTATTCAACAACCATTGTAAATGCGAGTATAGAGGAGTTGAGATTTAAATACTTAAACTTAAAGTACATAGCAGCTTATATTTTAGAAGAAAACGAGAAATCTATTCTATGTTTTGAAAAAGCAGGGTTTTACTTTAAAGGTCAAATAGAACATGGTGGAATTGATTATCTCTTGTATATAAAAGAGCTTAGCTGATGGAGGCTGTTTTGAGAAAAAAAGAGAGAGCATTAAAAGTTATAGAGATTTTAAAAGAGAAGTTTGGACATCCAGAATGTGCATTGAATTATCAAACCCCTTTTGAATTATTGGTTGCAGTTATACTTTCAGCGCAGTGTACTGATATTAGAGTTAATATAGTAACTGAAAAAATGTATAAGATAGTTAATACTCCAGAACAGTTTGCAAAGATGCCAATAGAAGATATAGAAGAGTTGATAAAAAGTACAGGTTTTTATAGAAATAAAGCCAAAAATATAAAATTGTGTAGTCAACAATTGTTAGAAAAGTATAACGGAGAAATTCCACAAAAAATGGAAGAATTAACTGAACTTGCAGGAGTTGGAAGAAAAACTGCTAACGTTGTAAGGGGAGAAATTTGGAGATTGGCTGATGGAATTACAGTTGATACTCATGTGAGGAGACTGACTAATCTAATAGGATTAGTTAAAGAAGAGGATGTAATAAAAATTGAGAAAGAACTTATGAAAATTATACCTAAAGAGTATTGGATAGATTTTTCTCACTATTTAATACTACAAGGTAGAGATAAGTGTATTGCTAGAAGACCAAAATGTTTGGAATGCGAAATAAAAAACTATTGTAAGCATGGAGAAAAAGTATAAAAAAGTCTATAAAAAAGTTTTTAATTGTTGACATATTTAATAAAGAATGTTATTATCTTATTGTAAAACAAGAGTGAGAATTGAAGGAGACGATAACTATGAGAGTTTATCTGGATAACAATGCTACTACAAAGATGGATCCAAAAGTATTGGAAGCAATGATGCCATTTCTAACAGAAGAGTATGGAAATGCTTTTAGTATGCATATTTTTGGAAGAGAAACAGGAATGGCTGTTTCAGAATCAAGAGAAAAGATTGCTACTTTATTAAAAGTTAAAGCAGAAGAAATTATATTCACTGCGTCTGGAACAGAATCTGATAATATAGCAGTTAGAGGAGTAGCTAAAGCATATAAAAATAGAGGAAATCATATAATAACAAGTTCGATAGAACACCCAGCAATAAAGAATACATTTAAAGATTTAGAGCAAGATGGTTATAGAGTGACATTTATACCAGTTGATGAAAATGGAGTTATCAATGTAAAAGCTTTGGAAGAAGCGATAACAGATGACACAATATTAATTTCTGTAATGCATGCAAATAATGAAGTAGGAACAGTAGAACCTATAAAAGAGATTTCAGAAATTGCAAAAAAAAATAGAGTGATATTGCATGTAGATGCTGTTCAAACAGTTGGAAAGATAGAAGTTTATCCAAAAGAGTTAGGAGCGGATTTGCTAACATTTTCAGCACATAAGTTCCATGGACCAAAAGGTATAGCTGGACTTTATGTAAGACAAGGTGTGAGAGTAGCTAGAACTATAACTGGTGGAGGTCAAGAAAAAAAACTTAGACCTGGGACAACAAATACACCAGCTGTAGTAGGTATGGCTAAAGCTTTAGAGATTGCCTGCGAGAACATGAATGAAGAGATAAAAAGAGAAGAAGAATTAAGAGATTATTTTGAAGCTGAAATTTTAAAAAGAGTTCCTGAGATTGTTGTAAATGCAAAATCAGTTGAAAGACTTCCAGGAACATCAAGTATAACATTTAAGTACTTAGAAGGAGAATCTATTCTTTTATCTTTAAGTTATTTAGGTGTGGCAGTGAGTTCGGGATCGGCTTGCTCTTCGGATGAACTTCAAGCGTCACATGTTCTTTTAGGAATGGGAATAGAACCTGAATTTGCTCATGGAACAATAAGATTTAGCTTAGGAAAGTATAATACAAAAGAAGAGATGGATTATACAATTGAACAAGTTGTAAAAGTCATTGAGAAACTAAGAATGTTATCCCCTTTATGGAATGAATATAAAAAATAAAATAATTGAAAACTAAGGAGAAAACTATGCAATATACAGAAAAAGTAATGGATCACTTTATGAATCCTAGAAATGTAGGAACTATGGAAAATCCTGATGGATACGGAAAAGTTGGAAACCCATCTTGCGGAGATATCATGGAGATATTTTTAAAAATAGAAAATGATGTTATAACAGACGTTAAGTTCAGAACTTTTGGATGCGCATCGGCAATAGCGACATCATCAGTTTCAACTGAAATGGTTTTAGGGAAAGATATTCACGAAGCTTTAGAAATTACAAATAAAGTTGTAGCAGAAGCTTTAGGTGGTTTACCAGCAACAAAAATGCACTGCTCAGTTTTAGCTGAAGAAGCATTAAAAGAAGCTATTGAAGACTACTTGGCTAAAAAAGAAAAATAATGTATAATATTTAGGAGTTGAACCTGTAAAGGTGAGACTCCTAAATTTTTATTTGGAGGAAGAAGCTTATGAAGAAATTGGTTATAGTTTTCATGTTGGTTATCTCAACATTATCTTTTTCGAAAAATACTAAGACTAAAGTAGTAAAAGATAATACCCCAGATTATAGAGCGTATATTTTAGGAGATGATAAAGGAAATATATTTTATCAAGAAAATGCAACTCAAAAATATCCTTTAGCTTCGGTTACTAAAGTTATGACGATAATTGTAGCTTTAGATGAGATAAGAAAAGGAAATATTAGTATGTATGATGAAGTCACTATTGATTGGGAGATTTTAAGTGCTGGAGGAAGCGCTATTCCGATGGAGAGTGGAGAAAAAATAGTTGTTTTAGATTTATTGAAATCCGCGGCTATCAAATCTGCAAATAATGCAGCATACGCATTAGCTAAGCATGCAGGAAAAGGAAGTATTCCAAGATTCATAGAGATGATGAATGAAAAAGCGAAGAGTTTAGGATTGGAAAATGAATTAGAGTTTTATACACCTGCAGGATTGCCAGATCATATGACTAAGAAAAAATTAGAT
This sequence comes from Cetobacterium sp. ZOR0034, assembly GCF_000799075.1. NCBI lineage: Bacteria > Fusobacteriati > Fusobacteriota > Fusobacteriia > Fusobacteriales > Fusobacteriaceae > Cetobacterium > Cetobacterium sp. ZOR0034. The sequence continues at coordinate 714 of NZ_JTLI01000010.1, read as the reverse complement.
ATGGGGACAGCCAATGGAATATATAAACTTTCAATGGAAGCTTTGAAATACCCTGAATATATAGCTTTAGCAAGAGAAAAAACTGCAGATATAAAAAATGGAACATATAAATTAAAAAGTACAATTCACCTTTTAGGAAAAGAAGGAATATATGGACTTAAAACAGGTTATCATACGAAATCTAGATTTAATATAACTGTAATTAGTAATAAAGATAATGCCGATATAGTTACAGTAGTAATGGGTGGAAAATCTACAAAAATAAGAGATGAAAAGATACTAAGCTTGAATGAAAAATTTCATGAAGAGTATAAAAATAAAGAGATTATAAAAAAAGATATCCCTGTTATGACTGTTCCTCTAGTAGGAGGATATATTTCTGAAGTAAAAGTTTATGGAACAAAATCATTTTCTAAAATTGTAAAAAAAGATGCCGATGTCTCAATAATTACAGAGAGAGAAAAAAGACTGGTAGCGCCTATAAAAGCAGGAACTTCAATAGGTATATACAAAGTTTTAGTGAATGGCGAAGCGGTATTTGAAGACAAGTTGATAGTAAAAAGAGATGTAGAAAAAAAGAGAATTATGGATAAAATAATGGATTTATTTTAAAAAAATAAAAAAAGTTGTTGACGTAATTTAAAATTTATGGTACTATAATTTTTGTCAGCGGGAAACACCGCCGACAAGAATTATGGAAAAGGACATTAACAA
>NZ_JTLI01000009.1 GCF_000799075.1 Cetobacterium sp. ZOR0034 | reverse complement strand
TTTTACTCCTTGAGTTCAAATTTTTCAATATTTTTTGGATAAATTTTTTCTATAGTTTCCTTATATAATAAAAAAAATGCATATTCGATCTAAATATGCATTTTACCTTTTATTCTATAATGTTTCTGTCGTTTTTCTTTCTATTATTTTTCCATTTGTATCTGTAATTGTAACTCTAACTTTTTTTCCTTTCAAACCTTCTATTCTCATCGAACTTTCTAATTTCGACTTACCACTCCTTTTCGTTCTATCAAACTGAGCTTCAATCGTTTCTGAAACTAAACCACCAGCGCCTAAAACTTCAATTTTTTGATTTAACAACTCCGAACTATTTCCTTTCGAATCCGAATCCGCTACTATTTTTAAATTTGAACTCTTAGAGTCATATGAAATCTTTAAATTTGAGATATTCGTTCCTTTATTTACCTCTCCGTAATATCCGTATATACTTATTCCAACTTCTGTTATCATCTTTATTTGAGCATCAACTCCACTACCAGATTCCCCTATTGCCTCTTTTAGAGGTATCTCTTTAAATACAACATAACTTTTATATTCTCCAGATTCCATAGCTCCTTCAGGTTTAACTCTAAATCTAACTATTTGTTTTCCACCAGGTTTAATCGCAATCATTTTGGGATATAACTTTATATGATCGTTCAAACTATACTTTTCATACTCTGGTGCACTTTCTAAAAAACTTTCCAATCTCATTGGAGATGTTGTGTTATTAATTAAAGTTATCTCATTTGTATTAACTTTATCTAAAACTATCTCAAATCTTGTAGGTGCAACACTAAAGTTAAACGCATAACCTATAGTTGCAATTAAAAAAAACATTATCGCTAGTAAACTCTTTTTTCTCATCTGTATCACTCCATTTCACTTAATAACTTATCATATTTTTCATACTTTAAATTCCTATTAAATTTCTTAAATCTATCAACTATTGAATCCTTTAACTCTGTATTTTTAGTTATAACTTTACCTTCTGAATTTACCTCATCCCCTTTAACAAAAGTTGTTTTCTGAGCTACTAATCCAGCTTTATCATATATAATAACATCACCATGTTTTAAACCATTATTATAGTTTACAATAGTTTTAATATCTCCTGTCTTATAGAAAAATTTCCAGATTCCATCTCTTCTATTATTTTTATATTCCCCTTCTAACATCTGTAAACCATCTGCTGAAAATATTTTTATTTTCCCTTCAATCTTTCCATACTTAAAATTAGTTAAGGTTTCTAAAACCTCACCTTTATAAAAGAAAGTTGCTTCGCCATCTAAAAGCCCATGTTGATATTCTACTTTAGTTAACAACTCTCCTTTTTCAGAGTATTTAACTAGTCTCCCATGCAATATTCCATCTTCTAAATTTTCATACTCCTCCATATTTTTATTCTTATAAAAATATGTCCATTGACCATTAGGTTTATCATAGTTATATTTTATTACGGCTCTTGTTTCTCCATTTAAATACTTTAGTGTCCAAACCCCATGTTTTATTCCGTTGATATATCTCCCTTCGTAGATATATTTCTCGTCCTTATCATAAACGAAACCGTGAAAAACTCCATTTTTCACTCCATTTTCATATTGTTCTTTTATACCCTCACCTATCAATTCTCCTGAAAAAGGTGTTTTTTCATTAATTATGTATACAATTTGATTTTTTAATTGCTTTTTATTTATACTCTCTTTTCTTAAATTAGAAAAGGAAAGATTAAATAGCATAATGTTTGTAACTAAAAATCCTATAACCCATTTTTTCTTCAACCGCTCTCTCTCCTTCTAAAAATTATTTAAAATATCTTCAAGATTATATCCTTCTTCATCTTCATCCTCTGACTCAACTTCAGATTGCTCTGTTGTAACTTCTCTGTTAACAACTACATCAAATCCCTCAAAATATTCTCCTTCATCTTCTTCTTGAAGTTCAATATGAACATCTAGTCCATCTTCTGAAAAGGTAACATTATCACTTCCTAAGTAAATAAACTTCATTTTATATTCTCCTGGTAATACATTTTCAAAAAAGAACATCCCATCAAACTCAGGATCTATCTCTTGATATAACTCGCCATCCTTTTCTAACGCGATATTGGTCATACTCAAGATTCTTATAAGTTCTTGTGATGATATACCATCTGCAGGCAAAATATTTCCAGTTACCATTGATACAGCTTGAACTCCTACATCATACTTCGTTCCTATTGAAGCTTTAGTCTGAACTTCTCTTTTATCTATAACTTGAGTTAACATCGGATCTATACTCTTTCTATCTACTTGTATTTTATAACTTTCTAAAGGTAGTAGTCCATTCACAAAATAATTTCCATTTTTATCAGATGTTACTTTCTTTCCATCTACGATAAGAACTACATCTGGCAATACCGTTTCTTCTAAATCAAAAATCCCATTGTCATTAGAATCAATATAAACCTTTCCAAAGATCCAAGAATTATCTACTTGTCTATCTTGAACATCTCTTTTTAAATCTCCCATATCAAAAACTTTTTCAATATTTAAACCTGCTGTATACTCACCATCACCTTTTCTTGACATTGGCAGTTCTAAATAGATTAAATCATCTAAATAAACAGTAAAGTCTAGATAAAGTCTTTCTCTATCATACTCATTATACTTAAATTCACTACTTAAAACATATTCTATAGACGTATCTCTGAATCTACTTCTTCTCCCAAGTAATTTTAAAGAGTAGTCGGTTTCAAACTTACTCTCCCCTTCTATATTCGCCTGTAATATTGTCGTAAATTTAGAGATACCACCATAACTAACCCCTGGATTAAACGTATATCGCTTTTTATCATCCTCTATGTAATTCATTTCTGCATCTAAGAAAAATGAGAAATTTCTAAACCCTCTATTTTCCAAACTTATATAATATCCTGTTTCTTTTTTCAAAGTTTTGTTTTTTACTTCTTCTTGATATCCAATTCCGATTCTTGTATTTGTAAAATCCCTTGATATCCCTATAGAATTATACTCTTTTTTATTTTCTTCATACCCCAAATAATCCGAATATCTAAAATGATTTAGAGTTAAATTATAATTTTTTATTTTCTGACTTAATCTAATCTCATAAGCATTTTCAGCTTTTTCATATTCATAAAAATTCTGAAGGTTAATCATTATCGGATAACTTGAAAAATCTACTCTATAGACAATTTCATTTTTTAAAACTTTATACTTCCTTTTACTTTCAGATTCTAATTCTAATAACCCCACACCAAGCGTCAAATTTTTAGTAGCTCCAAAACTTAATTCAGCAACCCCTTGAACCTTTTCATCATCATCTTTTTCTTGACCACTTTGAATATTATAACTCCATTGGTTTTTATTTAAGATCTTAGCATCTCCTACAGTATATACTTTTCTATTCTCAATCTGTCCATTTGTATAATAAATCTTTAAAGAGTAATCTCCACCGTAGCTTCTGTCTCTTACCTCAAATGTAAAATTCTTTTCTGTCGGTCTTTGATAGTCTAACAGAACATCATTTTGATATAGCTCTATGACATCTGCACCTTGAGCCTCACCTTTTATTGTCGTTATATTCCCTGAAGTTGAACTATATGTGTTCTTCTCTCCAAAACTCATCCCTCTAAGAGAACCGTTAATATTTAAAAAATTTGGTGTTCTTAAATAAAAATCACCTATTATTAAGTCATTCTCTTGATAAACGTTATTGTACGTTAAATTAGCGTTTTTCAACTTAGAATCGGGTTCTAAGTTATAATTCACATACAAATCTCCATACAAAAACTGAGTTCCATATTCTAAATTTATTTGTTTTTCGGAATCAGCTAAATCATTCATCGCATAACCTAATTTCAAAAGCCCTGGGGACAAAATTTTATTTTCTGCTTTAACTAAATCTACTTTCCGATTTTCCTGTTTATCATTTAATCTAAGACGCTCAACTTTTCCTTTCTCTCTTATTTCAAAAGGCAAGGTAAACTGAGGGTTAAACGTCAACTTCAAATCTTGACTCGACCAATTCAGTTCACCAAAGTCTAAATTCTCTTCTACCCCCTGTAGATTTACGTACAAATCTCCATCCATCACAAAGCTTTTTCCAGTTTTTATATCATTTTTATATTTCTTATCATCAATTTGATAACTTAAAGTTTTTCGATTGAGGTCAACATTTATTGAATATATTTCTAAAAAATAAAACAATCCTTTTATTGGAATAAATATTTCATCATTTTCAAAATCATACCTTACCATAAAAAAATCATCTTTAAGACTTTTACTTTTTATCTCTATATAAGCCTCTTCGTATTGAAAATACTCTTCTTGTGACAAAATTTCTTCAGAAAATGATATAGAAAAAATAGCTATTATCAAAATTTTAGCCATCTTTGATTTATTCATTAATCATACCTTACCTTTATAATTAACTCTCCTGTATATTCTCCTGGTGGAGAATCTTTTGTATCATTTATACTCCCATGAAAACTTACTTCGCTTCTTCCGTTAGCATTTATTCTTCCACTATAATCATTTTCTTTTATATTTTCCAAATTTGGAGTTGTTATAAACACTTTCAACACCCCTTGACCAGACCGATTTTTTATATCAACTTCTCTCGAGTAAGATATAACAAGATTTTTATTGGGTTCTCCCTCTATCTCTAAAACACCATGTGCTCCATTCGATGAAGACATTTTTTGTCCTTGAATTCCCACTCCCAAATCCATTGCAGAAGTTTTTACTTTCAAACTTTTCAAAACATTTATCTCTAAATCGATATCAATTTTAATCTTTTCATCATGGTTATTTTTGTCGCCTACAATATTTAAAGTTAAATTCGGACTCTGGTACAATCCTGCTAATGATTGATCTGATCTAACCTCAACAATCGCAACTACAACCAAATCTAAATTTCCTGCAAATCCTGTAATTTCTTTCCTCTCCTTATCAACCCTTCCCATTAAAGAGTTTATTTCTAAACTCTTTATTCTTAAAGATTCCGTTAAATAACCAGTTTGCTTATTTTTAAAATTATCTCCCGACAATCTACCAAAATCATATGATAGTTTATTTATACCTCCAAGGCCTGTCAAACTTACTCTTGAAGTTGTTATCACTAAATTTTGAGTTCTTCCACCTACAATCTCTCTTCTCTCATATAATTTAGTTGTGGATGTTCCTATCGCTCCAAAAATTTCAATACTAAGGAGTATTAAAAAAATTATAATTTTTTTCAATTCTAGTCCTCCTTTCTTATATGTTTATTCTTTCTCTTTCAATCGAAACCCTTTCTCTATGTATTAAAGGAATATAAGGAATATTCTTTGAAATCAAAGATACTATTTTATCATATATTTTATCTCTATCTACTTTTTGTCTTTCATCTTTTAAAATTTCTACAAATGGTAGTGTCGCATTATACATCCCTTTATCTCCGATATCATGAACCATAACTCTTCCCAAATTATATATTAAATATCTTTCATCGAAAATAATATTATATATTGCAATCTCATAGTCCTGATTTTCCATTTTCATCAGATAAGCCTCTTGTTGATATGGTGAAACTATGGCTTTTATTCCTTTTTTCTCTAATTGAATTTTCAAATTGTTAGCTATCTTTAAAGAAAGATCATCGTTTAAAACTGTTATTTCAATCTCTTTTTTTATCAACTCATTTTCTATTGTTTCTATTTCTACTCCCTCACTTTTTTTTATTAAAGAAAGCTTTGCTTCAAATAAACTTTCAGGGAAAAATGTTCGAGCTGCTTTTTCTGTAAATATGTTTTTTATCAACTCATCTCTATTTATGATTTTATTTAGAACTTCTCTAGTTTTTCTATTTTCAAAAGTTTTGTTTCTTTTACCAAAAATTATAGCAATTGTGTCTAACTCCTTATTCTCTTCAAGTACAACACTTTTATCTATAATCCCTTCTTTTTTCCATTCATCAATCTGCTTTGGTGTTATATCTAAAACTACATCGACAGCGTCATTGAAATATAAAAGTGCTCTTTTTCTATCACTAACCTCTGATAAAATTTCTATTTCATTTGCTCCTTTATAATTTTTAAAATAACTTTGATTTTTAGATAAAAAGAGCTCTTTATTTGTAATCTTATCTAATTTATACGGTCCTGTTCCGTATATTTTTCCATCAACTACCTTTGTTATAGAGCACATATAATATGTCAACATTGATAAAAATAGATTATTTCTTGCTTTTAGTTTTATCTCTAATTCTCTTTCTGAAATAACTCTTATATTCTGAATATCATTAAAAAAATCCTTAAAAATTCCATTAGTAAGCATTCTATCAAAAGAATTTTTTACATCTACTGCTAACATTTTATCACCATTATGGAAATATACGCCATCTCTTATTTTTAATTCTAAAAGTCTATCATCTTTCCAATTCCAAGTTTCTATTAGATTCGAAACAACTTTATCGTTGGTATCATAAACAAATAATGTGTCGTATAGATAGTTCACAGTTCTTATTGAATATTGATCCTTCATATAAATAGGATCTAAAGTTGCTACTTTTACAGCCTGAACTATTTTCAAAGTATTATTTTCTATACTCTGCCTCTCTACCTCACCACTATATTCATCAAATTGAATATCGTCAAAATACAACTCTGCTTCACCAAAAGATAATGCTGTTACTAAAACAAATAGAATCAAGTATAAATATCTCCTCAATTTTTCACCTCTTAACACTATTTATTATTTTTTATTGCTGAATAAAATTCTGTTGCTAAATCTAAAGATTCTTTATTTTCTTCATATATCTTTTCGAACTCTTTATCACTACCAAGGAAAATATCAACTAATTCTGGATCAAAACTTTTCCCTTTATCTTTACTTATAACTTCTAAAGCCTCTTCATGTGTCAATGCATCTCTATGGAACTTTCTTTGTCTTAAAGCATCATAAACATCCACAATAGAAACAATTCTAGCTTCTAAAGGAATTTCATTACCTCTTATTCCTAACGGATAACCACTACCGTCCCATTTTTCATGATGATACCTTACGATATTCTCTGCAACAGTTCCTAATTTCAATTTTTTTACCAAGTCATACCCTATTTCTACATGCTCTTTTACTTTCTTAAACTCTTCCTCTGTTAACTTAGATGGTTTCTTTAATATTTCAGATGGTATCGCAACTTTTCCTATATCATGTAAAGATGAAAATCTCTTGATACTTTCTCTTGTTTCTTTTGGCAGATTTACTTTTTCAGATAAAAGTGTCGAATACATACCTAATCTCTTCACATGATCTCCAGTATCCTCGTCATTCAATTGATTAGCCATTTCTAGCACTTCTATCAACGAAAAACTTAGTTCTTCTGCTTTTTTCCTATTTTTTTCAGATTTAATTATTAATACTATTAAAATTATTATAAATATCACTACTGGTATTGATATTTTTAAAATCAACTTATAATTTTGTGTTACTATTGAATTTTTTAAAATATTATTATCTATTACAGTTTTATCTATCGTGAAACTTTCTAAAATAGTTTCAATTAAATTTGATAACTCTTGTTTCTCTTTACTAATTCCAAAACTAACACCAAAAGAATCATTTAATATCCCTGCAACTTTTATTTTATCATCCAAAAAGTTATTACTTATTACTCCTGTCAATATATTAAAGTATCCTACCAGATACTCTCCATCTTGATTTAATAATTTATTTAACCCCTCTTCATAAGTCTCTACTTCTTCTATTTCACTATTTTTCAAAATATTTTTTAAATATATATAACTATAATCACCTTTTAAAACTAAAATTTTAGCCCTATCTAAATCAGATAAATTCTGAATAAACCCATCTGACTTTCTATTTGCCACAGACAATTTCATTTCATAATAAGGTTTTGTATAATTTTTAGTTACTCTTCCCAAAGAGTTTTCGATAGCAATTCCCTCTATGTCATACTCTCCATCTTTCACAAAACTAAAAGGAATACCTATTATCTTTTCAATCTCTTTAACTATATTAATAGTTAATCCCTGATAATTTTGTTTCTGCTTATAATAAAACGGCAACATAAATTTATCTTTTCCCAATTTAACTCTTATCTCTTTATAGTTATCTGTTACTTTTTCATAACTCGGCGTATCTTTTAACAAATACTTATAAAACGACACTCTATTTTCAGATAAAATCTCTTGAAATTCTTCACCTGGTAATTCATCTAAACTTTTTTTCACTTTTTCATAAAGCTCAGTTAAACTCTTTTTTATAGCTATTTGTTCATTATACCTTATATTCTCTAAAAGTTTATAATCTACATCACCTAAATTTTTATCATACCAATCTTGTGCAATAAAAATCTCTATCTCACCATTCTTTAATTTTTCTAATCCTTCATCAATATTCTTAACTTCAATTTTATCTAAAGTTAAATTGCTATATCTTTCTTTCATCTCTCTAATTCCATGTTGTCCAGGAATATATCCAGCTTTCAAATATCTAGCCTCTCCTAAGTTTGACAGCATCGAATTCTTATTTGTAATAACACCTATCCTATAAATCATAGGAGTATCCAAATAATCATATTCCTTCTTCCCATCTAAAGTTTCAATAGTTCTCAACATCATGTCACTATTCTCTTTATCTAATGAAACTTCAATCTCTTTTCCTTCTAAAACTTTTTTTAACAACTCTGCGTAAACACCTTGATATTCACCCTTTTCTAAATCTTTATACAAATACATATCCGTTGTATTTGAAGGTACTGTTATTGTTAATCTCTCTTCCGAGAAACCTAAACAACTAATAAACAGCATTAAAAAAACTACTAACCTCTTCATCTATCCTCCCTCAATAAAAAAAAAAAATAAAAAAAGCTGCAATAATCACAAAGACTATTGCAGCTGGCTGCCATTTTAAAGACCCTATAGCTTTGCGTCATAGAGTTTCCTCTACTTTGCCACTTATAAACGTTTCTTAATTATAATCATTATAATCAATACGTCCTACAAAGTCAATATTTTATATCTATTTAGAATAATTTGGTGCTTCCTTCGTTATTATAATATCATGCGGATGACTTTCTTTTAATCCTGCTCCTGTTATTTTAACAAATTTTGCATGAACTTTTAAATCTTCAACTGTTGATGTTCCACAGTATCCCATTCCAGCTCTAACTCCTCCACACATTTGGAAAACTACATCTTTTAAGCTTCCTCTATATGCAACTCTTCCTTCAATACCTTCTGGAACTAATTTCTTAGCGTCATTTTGGAAGTATCTGTCTTTCGATCCTCTTTTCATTGCTGCCATAGATCCCATTCCAACATATACTTTATACTTTCTTCCTTCATATATAATCTCTTCTCCAGGTGCTTCTGTCGTTCCTGCTAAAAGTCCACCAAGCATTACACAATCAGCTCCTGCTGCTAAAGCTTTAACCATATCTCCAGATAATTTTATTCCACCATCTGCTATAACTCCAATCCCTCTTGTTTTACAAACTTCATAAACATCATTTACTGCTGATAATTGAGGAACTCCTACTCCTGCTACAACTCTTGTTGTACAGATAGACCCTGGTCCTACTCCTACCTTAACAGCATCTACTCCTGCATCTATTAAATCTAAAGCTGCTTCTGCCGTTACTATGTTTCCACCAATTATGTTTAAAGTCGGGAAAGCTTCTCTGATTTCTTTTATTTTTGCCATAACACCTTTTGAATGTCCATGAGCCGAATCTACAGTTATAATATCTACTCCCGCATCTACTAAAGCTTTAACTCTTTCTAGAGTATCTGCTCCAACTCCTACAGCTCCTCCAACTCTTAATCTTCCTTGAGAATCTTTACAAGCCATTGGATATTCAACTAAATTATCGATGTCCTTTATTGTAATTAATCCTTTTAATTGACCTTCGTCATTTACTATTGGTAGTTTCTCTATTCTATTTTCTAATAAGATATCTTTAGCTTGCTCTAAAGTTGTTCCTACTGGAGCTGTTACTAAATTTTCTTTAGTCATTATATCACTAACTAATTGATCCATATCTTTTCTATATTTTAAATCTCTGTTTGTAATAATTCCTATTAAAGAACCATCTTGTTCAATAACTGGTAATCCAGAAATTTTATACTTTCTCATTATCTCTTCTGCGTGCCATACAGTTGAATCTTTTGTTAAAGTAACAGGATTCTTTATCATTCCGCTTTCATTTCTCTTTACTCTATCTACCTCAGCAGCTTGATCCTCTATACTCATATTTTTATGAATAAATCCTATTCCACCTTGTCTAGCTAAAGCTATTGCTAAATCTCCTTCTGTTACAGTATCCATTGCAGCACTTAGGACCGGAATATTTAATTCGATATCCTTTGTAAGTCTTGTTTTTAAACTAACTTCATGTGGTAATACCTCAGATTTTGCTGGAACTAGTAGTACATCATCAAAAGTAATCGCTTCTTTTATTATTTTTCCATTCATCATTTTTTCTATTCCCTCCAATTTTTCTGAATATTTTAAATAAAGACCTGCACTTTTTTTTAGTATTGTGCAGGTCTTTTTTTATTTATTTTCGTTATTATAGCACATTTTTGAGCCTATGTCATTTCTAAAAAACATTTTTTTGCATTTTATTTTTTTTACATCCAAATATGCTCTTTCTTTAGCTTCTTCTAATGTATTTCCGTATGCTACTACCGATAAAACCCTTCCACCATTAGTTTCTAATCTTCCATCTACTTTTCTTGTTCCCATATGGAAAACTATCGATTCTAAATTTTGAGGAATTTCAATTTCACTACCTATTGTCGATGATTTCGGGTAGTCTTCAGAAGCCATAACAACAGCCACTGTATATCTTTCATCCCACTCTAGTTTAACCTCTTTTTCATCCATTAAATCTAATATGGCTTTAACAAAGTCAGATTTCATTCTTGGAAGAATCCCTTCTGCTTCTGGATCTCCAAATCTTGCATTAAACTCGATAGTTTTAACTCCATCTTTGGTTAACATAATCCCACCAAATAGAAAACCTTTAAACGGAATTCCATCTTGTTTCATTCCAGATGCCATAGGTTTTAATATTTTTTCTAAAGTTTCATTTACAACATTCGAATCTATTTTTCCTACTGGAGAATACACACCCATTCCACCTGTATTTGGCCCTTCATCATTGTCATAAGCTCTTTTATGATCTTGAGCAACTTCTAAAGGAATTACTCTCTCTCCATTTGTTAAAGCTATAATAGAAAATTCAAAACCATCCAAATATTCCTCTATTACAACTTTATTATTAGGTATAGAGAATGCTATCTCTAAAGCCTCTATCGCTTCCTCTTTTGTAAAGGCAACTGTTACTCCTTTTCCAGCTTTCAAACCATCCTCTTTTATAACTATCGGAGCGCCTTTTTGATTAACATATGATTTTGCTAACTCTAAGCTTTCAAAAGTTTCATAAGCTCCTGTTGGAACATTATACTTTTTCATCAACTCTTTCGCAAAATCTTTACTTGATTCAATTCTTGCAGCAGCTGCAGTTGGTCCAAATATTTTAAGACCTCTTTTTTCAAACTCATCCACAACGCCTAAAGCAAGTACGCTTTCAGGACCTACTATCGTCAAATCTATATTTTCGTTTTGTGCAAATGTTGCAAGTTCATCTATATTTTCTTCAGAAATATCTACTAGTTTCCCAATCTCTTCCATTCCAACATTTCCTGGAGCTATAAATACCTCTTTAACTAGTCGACTCTCTTTTACCTTCCATGCAATCGCATGCTCTCTTCCACCTTTTCCAATTACAAGAACTTTCATAAACTCCTCCAAAAATTAATGTTTAAAATGTCTTACCCCTGTAAATACCATAGCTATTCCATGCTTATTGCACTCTTCGATAGATAAGGAGTCTTTTATTGATCCTCCTGGTTGAATAATTGCTTTAATTCCAAATTTCGCAGCCATCTCTACTGTATCTGCCATTGGGAAGAATGCATCTGAAGCCATCACTGCTCCATTACACTTTTCACCACCTTGTTCTAAAGCTATTTTTGCAGCTCCAACTCTATTCATCTGTCCTGCACCAACTCCAATAGTTTGATTAGCTTTTCCAACAACTATTGCATTCGATTTCACATGTTTAACAACGTTCCAGTTAAAGATTAAATCCTCTATTTCATCTTCCGTAGGCTTTCTATCAGTAACACAAACAAGTTCATCTTTAGAGATATTTTTCTCATCAAACTCTTGAATTAATGCTCCATCCATAACAGAAGTAATTTTCTTTTTATTTATAATATTTGAATTCAACTCTAATTTCATAACTCTTATATTTTTCTTCTGAGTTATTATTTGTAAAGCTTCTTTTTCATATCCAGGTGCTATAACAATCTCTAAAAATAGTGCAGATAACTTTTCCGCTACCTCTTTTGTTATAACTGAATTAGCTGCTACAATTCCACCAAATATAGAGATTTTATCAGCTTCATAAGCCCTATTCCAAGCTACATCTATATTTTCTCCACTCCCAACTCCACAAGGATTCATATGCTTAACCGCTACTACAGTTGGCTTAGTAAACTCTTTTAAAATTTCTAAAGCTGCATTTGTATCTTGAATGTTATTATAAGATAACTCTTTCCCATGAAGTTGAACTGCATTTCCTATTGAATATCCTGCAAAACTACTTTTATAGAATCCTGCTTTTTGATGCGGATTTTCTCCATATCTTAAATCTTGAACTTTCTCATAAGTAACAGTTATACTTTCCGGAAACTCCTCTTTTACTTTTGAAGTTAGATACTCTGCTATTAAAGTATCATATGCCGATGTATGTCTGAACACTTTCGCAGCTAATCTTTCTCTCGTTTCCGCTTCTGTATCTCCCGACTTTTCAAGTTGCGCTATTACAACATCATAATCCTTTGGATCTACCACAACCGTAACTGATTTATAGTTTTTAGCAGCAGATCTCAACATGCTTGGCCCACCAATATCTATATTTTCTATTAACTCCTCGTGAGTCACTCCAACTTTTGATAATGTCTCTTTAAATGGATACAGATTAACAACAACCATATCTATCATATCTATCTTATTATCTTTTAAAGCTTTCAAATGCTCTACATTATCTCTAACGCAAAGTAAAGCTCCATGAACATTTGGATGTAACGTCTTTACTCTTCCATCCATTATCTCTGGGAAATTTGTAATATCTGATATACTTAAAGTTTTTATACCAGCCTCATCTAACGTTTTTTTAGTTCCTCCTGTTGAGATAACCTCATACCCTAACGAAACTAATTTTTTAGTAAAATCTACAATTCCAGTTTTATCAGATACACTTATTAACACACGTTTCATCTATTTATTCTCCCTTTTTAAATAACTTTGTTAAAATCATTGGATATATTCTATGCTCTACATCATGTATTGCTTTTTTCAAATCATCTAAACTCCAAGTTTCTTCTATTTTTATTCTCTCTTGATATATTATTTCCCCTGTATCAACTCCACTATCTACATAATGAATTGTCACACCCGTTTTCGTCACGCCAGCTTTAAACGCATCTCCTATCCCATCTTTGCCAGGAAATTCTGGCAAATAAGCTGGATGAATATTTATTATCTTGTTGAAAAACTCCTCTAATAATACTGGAGAGATTATTCTCATATATCCTGCAAGCACAATATATTCAACTTTTTCTTTTTTCAATATCTCAATTATCTTTTCTTCAAACTCCATTTTAGTGTTAAACTCTTTTGGATCTATAAAGTAGCAAGGTATATTTAAGGCTTTTGCTCTTTCAATTGCAAAAGCATCTTTTTTATCGACAATTAGAAGTTTAACTTCATACCCTTTACCTTCACCCGTTTTTTGAGCTTCTACTATTCTTTGGAAGTTACCCCCGTTTCCAGAAGCAAACACAGCTATATTTACCATTTAATTTCTACTCCTGATGTCTTAGCAACCTCTCCTAAAATCATAGGATTTTCCCCTAACTCTTTCAATTTAGAGATTATATTTTCTCTTTCATTTTTTGAAACTACAAATATAAATCCAACACCCATGTTAAATACATTAAACATCTCTTTTTTAGGTACCCCGCCTTTTTCCTCTAAAAATTTAAATATTTTTAGCTCATTTACATTCTTGCTATCAATCTCTACTCCTAATCCTTCAGGTATTATTCTTGGAATATTTTCATAGAATCCTCCACCTGTTATATGGCACATCCCTTTAACAGAAACTGATTTTAAAACCTCTTTTACTGTTTTTACATATATTCTTGTTGGAGTAAGTAACTCCTCTCCTAAAGATTTTTCGAATCCTTCATAAACTGTTTTCAAATCTAGATTAGCATCTTTAATTATCTTTCTAACCAAAGAGAATCCATTCGAGTGAACTCCACTAGAAGATATTCCAACTATAATATCTCCTTCTTCTATTCCCTCTCCAGTTATTAACTCTTTTTTCTCTACAGCTCCAACTGTAAATCCAGCAATATCATAATGTCCTTCGCTATACATTCCTGGCATTTCAGCTGTTTCTCCACCTATTAAGGCACACTCTGCAGCTACACATCCATCCGCTACACCTTTTACAATACTTTCAATCTGTTCAGGGTAATTTTTTCCAACCGCTATATAATCTAAAAAATATAATGGCATAGCTCCTTGAACTAAAACATCATTAACACACATAGCCACAACATCTTGTCCTATCGTATCATGTTTATCCATTTCAAAAGCTAACATCAACTTAGTTCCAACACCATCTGTTCCACTAACTAAAACTGGTTCTTTCATTCCTAGCTCAGATAAATCAAACATTCCACCAAAAGCACCCAAGCTATTTATAGCTCCTCTTACTTTTGTTCTTTCAACATGACTTTTTATTCTTCTTACTGATTCATATCCTGCTTCTAAGCTTACTCCAGCTTCCATATATTTATTACTCAATTTTATCTCCCCTATTTCTTCAAATTTTCTAATAAACTAAACATACTTGTTGGATATTTTCCTGTGAAACATGCCATACAGATGTTCTTTCCTAATCCCTCTAGCATTCCTTCATGTGATAAAAATGCTAATGAATCTGCACCTATATATTCTCCTAATTCTTTTGGTGACATTTTCGTACTTATAAGCTCATTATAAGTTGACGTGTCTACTCCATAGAAACATGGACTTATAATTGGTGATGAAGCTATCCTCATATGAACCTCTTTAGCTCCAGCTTCTTTTAATAACTTTATTATATGCTTCGATGTCGTTCCTCTAACAATTGAATCATCTACTAAAATAACCCTTTTATCTTTTACAACAGCTTCCATAGCAGAAAGTTTCATCTTTACTCCACGCTCTCTTTGGTGTTGATTTGGTTTTATAAACGTTCTACCTACATATCTATTTTTTACAAGTCCCATTTCATAAGGAATACCTGAGTAATCCGAATACCCCATAGCTGAAGATAGTGATGAATCTGGTACCCCTATTACTATATCCGCCTCTACTGGACTTTCCTTTGCTAATATGTTTCCACAGCTTCTTCTACTCGTATGAACATTTAACCCATTGATGCTACTATCCGGTCTTGAGAAATATATATATTCCATCGAACACATTTTATCCTGTGTACAATCTGTATACTGAGAGCTTTCTATTGAATCTCTAGACACTTTTAAAACTTCTCCTGGATTTAATCCTCTTATATATTCAGCTCCTACAATTTCAAATGCTGAGCTTTCAGAACTAAATACATATCCATTTTCTAATTTCCCCATCGATAATGGTCTAAATCCATTTTTATCTCTTATCACGTAAAGATTTTCATTGTTCATTATAAGGAACGAGAATGCACCCTCTAATTTTGGTAATGCTTTTAGTATTTTTTCGTGGAAATCCCCCACTTCTCTTTGAATAAGGTGCCCTATTATTTCACTGTCCGAAGTTGTATGGAAAATGCTTCCCATAGCTTCTAATTGCATTTTCAACTCTTTTGCATTTACAATATTTCCATTGTGTGCAATAACAAAATCGCCAGTATGAGAACGAACAAGTATTGGTTGAACATTTTCTATTCCTCCTCCTCCTGTTGTAGCATATCTTACATGTCCTATTGACATATCACCTGGTAGTTTTGCTATTCTTTCACTGTTAAAAACTTCAGTTACCAGCCCTTCACCTTTTTCTCTAATTATATTTTCTCCATCAGAGGAAGCTATACCAGCTCCCTCCTGACCTCTATGTTGTAACGAGTGTAGTCCATAGTATGTTAATTGTGCTGCATCCTCTACATTAAATACTCCGAACACTCCACACTCTTCATTTATTTTTCCACTTAAAAAATACTCTATCTCTTTTATCATTTTTACCCCACTATTTTATTTAATCTTGCTAAAACTTCTTGATAAGCCTCTTCTACATCTCCTAAATCTCTTCTGAATCTATCCTTATCTAACTTTTTTCTAGTTTCTTTATCCCAAAGTCTGCAACAATCAGGAGAAATTTCATCAGCTAAGATTATATTTCCTTCTGAATCTCTTCCAAACTCAATTTTGAAATCAACTAATTCAATTCCTATTTTATCAAATAGATCTTTCAGAAGTTCATTTATCTTTTTAGTTTGAGAATAGATTGATTCTAACTCAGGTTTAGTCGCAAGTCCAAGTGCCATAGCGTGATAATCATTTATCATTGGATCACCTAACTCATCTTTTTTATAACAAATTTCGAATATAGGAGTTTCTAAAACTAATCCCTCTTCCATTTTAAATAGTTTTGCTGTTGAGCCAGCTAATGTATTTCTTACAATCACTTCTAATGGAACTATATCAACCTTTTTACAAAGTTGTGCTCTCTCTGATAAGTTTTCTATAAGATGAGTTTCTACTCCATTCTTTTTTAAATAATCATAAATTATTGTTGTAATTTGACTATTTAATATCCCTTTATTTTGTATTTGACCTTTCTTTAAATTATTAAAAGCTGTTGCGTCATCCTTATAATAAATAATAACTTCATTAGGATTTTCTGTTCTATAAACTTTTTTTGCTTTTCCTTCATATAACTTATTTGCTTCTACTAATAACATCTGGTCACTCTCCCACTTTAAATATTTATTTTTTAATTTTTTATTTTTTAAAATAGTTAACTCCATTGCTAAATAAATCTTGCATTTTATTTCCTGATATATTCTTTAATAATCCATTTTCATATCTCTCTGAATGTCCCATTTTCCCTAAGATTCTTCCACACTTTGAAACAATTCCTTCGATTGCATATGTTGATCCATTCAGATTGTATTCTTTATCCATTGTTATATTTCCATTTTCATCACAGTATTGAGTAATTACTTGCCCATTTCTAAATAACTCTTCTGCAAACTCTTTTGTAACTACAAACTTTCCCTCTCCATGTGATACTGGTATGTTATGAGTTTCTCCAACAGTAAATGAACTCATCCAAGGAGAATTATTTGAAACTATTTTTGTGCTTACAACTCTTGATATATGTCTGTTTATATCATTTCTAAATAGAGTAGGTGAATTTTCATTAACGCTATCCACATCTCCATAAGGTAATAATCCAGATTTTATCAACGCTTGGAATCCATTACAAATTCCTAAAATCAATCCATCATTAGCTAAAAACTCTTTCATACTGTTTTTAATTTTAGGGTTTTGAAGTATGTTTGCTATAAACTTTCCAGATCCATCTGGTTCATCTCCAGCACTAAATCCACCCGGAATCATAAATATTTGTGCTGTCTTCATCTTTTCAGAAAGTGTTTCTATACTTTCCTTGATTTCATTTACACCCAAATTATTGAATACATATATCTCTACTTCAGCTCCTGCTCTTTCGAACGCCTTCTTCGTATCATACTCACAGTTTGTTCCTGGGAAAACAGTCACTAACACTTTTGGTTTATCGTATAATTTTTTAGCCTTGAAAAGCTCTTCTGTTTTAAATTGTTTTTCAATTACTTCACCAGAACTTTCAACATTGTATGGATATATCTTTCCATATCTTTCTTCCCATGTAACTATCAAGCTATCAATACAGAATTTCTCTCCGGCTAATTCTACTGTTTTCTCTTCTACAGTTTCTCCTATACAAACTCCAAACTCTAACTTTTCATTAGATTCAACTATTATATCTCCAGGCATTAAATCGAATAATCCTTCTGTCATTTCGATTTTTGCTCCAATTTTATTTCCAAAACTCATTTTAATAACCGCTTCTGCTATTCCACCAAACTTTATTGTTGAAGCTGACTCAATCTTTCCTGCTTTTATAGCAGATTCAATCATTTCAAAGTTTTGTTTTATTTTAACAAAGTTTGGAACGTCTCCTGCTAATCTTTCACTTTTTATTAAATAGATTTCATTTCCTGCCTTCTTAAACTCTGGAGATATAATATGTTTTACATTCTCAGTTGTAACTGCAAATGATATCAATGTTGGTGGGACATCTAAATCTTTAAACGTTCCACTCATACTATCTTTTCCTCCAATAGCAGGTGTTTCGAATTCTAATTGTGCTTCAATTCCACCTAACAAAGCCGCAAATGGTTTCCCCCATCTAGTTGAATCTTTACCTAATCTTTCAAAATATTCTTGGAATGAAAGTCTCGCTTTTTTATAACTTCCTCCCATTGCAACAATTCTTGCTAATGATTCAATTACAGCATATTGAGCTCCTAAATATGGTGAGTATTCTGACACTAAAGGATTATATCCATAAGTCATTATAGAGCAAGTATTTGTAACCCCTTCTGTTGGAAGTTTTTGAACGCTTCCTTCAGATTCTGTCAATTGATACTTCCCTCCAAAAGGCATTAAAACAGTACTTCTTCCTATAGAAGCATCAAACATCTCAACCATTCCTCTTTGAGAAGAAACATTCATATCATTTAAAACTTCAGCTACTTTTTCTTTAATATCCAAAGTACTCTTTTTTATGAATGGATTCTCTTTAGATGATGGTATTACTTTTACCTCTTGGCTTTGTCTAACTCCGTTCGTATCTAAGAACTCTCTAGATAAATCTACAAGCGTTTCATCTTTATATTTAACTACTAATCTTTCCTCTTCTGTAACTACGGCAACTAGCGCTGACTCTAAGTTTTCAGCTTTAACTAACTCTTGGAATCTTTGGGCATCTTTTGCTTCTACAACTACAGCCATTCTCTCTTGAGATTCAGATATTGCTAACTCAGTTCCATTAAGTCCTAAATATTTAACTGGTACTGTGTCTAAGTTTATCTCTACTCCTCTTGCAATCTCTCCTATTGCAACACTCACTCCACCTGCACCAAAGTCATTTGATTTTTTTATCAATTTAGTAACCTCTGGGTTTCTAAATAGTCTTTGAATTCTTCTTTCTACAGGCGCATTACCTTTTTGAACTTCAGACGAACATTTTGTTAGTGATGTTTCATTATGTTCTTTTGACGATCCTGTCGCTCCTCCGACTCCATCTCTTCCTGTTTTTCCACCAATTAAAATAACTATATCTCCTGGTACTGGACTCTCTCTTCTTACATATTCTTTTTTTACAGCTCCAACTACAGCTCCAACTTCCATTCTTTTAGCTTTATATCCATTGTGATAAATCTCTTTTACAAATGTTGTTGTCAGTCCTATTTGGTTTCCATATGATGAGTATCCATGAGCTGCTCCTTTAGATATCTTTTCTTGAGGTAATTTATTTGGTAAAGTATTTTCAACTCCCTCTGTTATATCTCCAGCTCCAGTTATTCTCATTGCTTGATAAACATATGCTCTTCCTGATAAAGGATCTCTAATAGCTCCTCCTACACAAGTACTAGCTCCTCCAAAAGGTTCTATCTCTGTTGGGTGATTGTGAGTCTCATTTTTAAACATTAGTAACCACTTTTCTGTTATTCCATCCACATCTACATCTACTTCTACACTGCAAGCATTTATCTCTTCTGATTCCTCTAAATCATCCAATTTCCCAACTTTTCTTAAGTATCTTCCACCTATAGTTGCCATATCCATTAAAGTTAGAGGTTTAGATTCTCTCCCCAACTCTCTTCTTAAGTTTAAATATCCTTCAAAAGCATTTTGAATATTTTCAGTTAATTCTCCGCATTCTATTTTTACATCTTTTAAGTATGTTTCAAAAGTTGTATGTCTACAGTGATCTGACCAATAAGTATCTAAAACTTTAATTTCTGTTTCCTTTGGATCTCTTTTCTCTTCATTTCTAAAATAATTTTGAATATGTTGCAAATCTTCTAACGTCATTGCTAATCCATGTTCATTTAAAAAAGCTTCTAACTCTTCTACTTTTTTATCTATAAATCCGTTATAAGTTGGAACTGGATCAATATCTATATTCTCTTCTAATACTAGAGTATCTAGATTTTTCTCTCTTGTTTCAATTGGATTTATCAAATATTCTCTAACTTTTTCAAAACTATTTATCTCTCCATGGAACACTAATAATCTACCACTTTTAATTTGAACACCAGCTTTATTATTTAAAAGCATTAAACATTGCTCTGCTGAATCAGCTCTTTGATCATATTGCCCTGGTAAAAATTCTGTTGCTAAATATCTTTTCCCTTCTAAATTAACATCCTCATATACATCATCTGTCACAGGCTCTGATAAAACTTTATTTTTTAAAAGCTCTAAATCCTCATCTGTACAGTTAAAAATATCATAAACGTTGTATAAATCTATTCTATCGATATTTCCTTCTTTTAAATTTTCTAGAAGTTCATTTTTAACACCTAAACTTTCTACTTGAAACCCATCTTTTTTCTTAACAAATACTCTTTTATTCATTGATCCTCCCTAAAATGAATTAGCTTTCTCTATTAACTTATCTATGTTTTCTCCGCAATAATTTATATGTCCCATCTTTCTATCTTGTTTCCACTCTGTTTTTCCATAAATATGCAGTTTTGTATTTTCATCCAATACTATTTTATCTACCTTCTCTCTATCTTCACCCATTATATTCAACATCACAACCGGTGTTAATAGTTTTACTTCCGGTAGTTTCTCACCTAAAACCCCTAATAGGTGAATATCAAATTGAGAATAGTTACAAGCATCCAGTGTATAATGAGCACTGTTATGAGGTCTTGGGGCCATTTCATTGAAATATACCTCGTCCCCTTCTATGAAATATTCAATTCCTAGTGGTCCATAAATTTCTAACTTTTCAACAATTCGTTTCGATAGTTCCTCTATTTCCTTTTGAAGATTTTCTGATATTCTTGCCGGAACTATTGTTTTATTTAGAATTCCATTTTTGTGTATATTTTCGCCTACTGGAAATGTAACAACATCTCCTGTTATTCCCCTAACAACTAAGCATGAAACTTCTTTTTGAAAGTTTACCATCTTTTCTAAAATATACTCTACATTTTTCCAATCTACACTATGCAGATCCTCTTCATTTTGTATTTTCCACTGACCCTTTCCATCATATCCCCCTGAACAAGTTTTAAGAATACAAGGTCCCCCAATTTTTGTCAAAGCTTCTTTAGCTGTTTCAAGATTTTTTACAGCTACAAAGTCTGCTGTTCTAACTCCGATTTCGTTAACTGCTGACTTTTCTCTTACTCTATGTTGACTTAGATACAATGGTCTCTCACCCTGAGGAACATTTCCTCCATTTCTTTTTAAAAAATTTATAACCTCACTCGGAACATTTTCAAACTCATAAGTTATAACATCCGCTTCCTCACAAAGTTTCTTTAAAGCGATTTCATCATTATATTCAGCTATAATATGCTCATCCGCTCCAAATCTTCCACACGAATCTGAACTCGGGTCTAATATTACTGTTTCATACCCCATCTTTTTTCCCGAGTCACAAAGCATTTTAGCTAATTGTCCCCCACCTAAGATTCCAACTGTTCTAGATTTTTTCATCTAAAATCATCCTTTCCATATTCTCTCTATAACTCGTCACTTTTTTAGCTAACTCGCTATCTTTTATTGATAATATTTTAACTGCCAACAATCCTGCATTTTTAGCTCCTCCAATAGCTACTGTGGCTACTGGCACTCCTCCTGGCATTTGAACTATTGATAACAGAGAATCTATTCCCTTTAAAGTCTTACTTTCAATAGGTACTCCAATAACTGGTAAATCCGTTAAACTTGCAACCATTCCCGGAAGATGTGCCGCTCCACCTGCTCCAGCAATAATTACCTCTATCCCTCTACTTTTAGCTTCCTTAGCATACGTGAACATTAACTCTGGAGTTCTATGAGCTGATACTATTTTTACCTCATGTTCAACTTCAAACTCTTTTAATATATTCACACATTCGTTCATTGTAGGTAAGTCTGATTTACTTCCCATTATTACACCTATTTTCACTCTTTTTCCTCCCTAAAGTTTAAAAATAAAAAACGCACATTACTAAAAAGGTTACAACTATCCCTTTTCAATAATCTGCGTTTTTACACACTTATTCCATTTATTTTGCATTATATTTTTTATATGTTTTTGTTTCTGATTTTTCTTTAATTTTAGCACTTTAATAAACTCCCCTTATTTTATTTTGGGGTCAACAAAAAAAGTCCATAAAAAAAGGAAATTACACTGTAATTTCCTACAAGATTGAATTTTAAATATATCAAAAAAACATATATCAAAAATCTATCCTTGTAGTCCGCCAATTTACGGTGGCAGGTAGAGACTTGTTGACCTTATTTCAACTATTATACAAGCTTTAATTTATTTTTGTTTTTTAATACTTTTCCTGATTTAATACTAACACACTGTTCGTTTTTTTTCAACCATTATTTTCACAATAAAAAAAGTTCTCTGAATTTTACTTCAGAGAACCATTGATTTTACTATGCTTTCTTATTGAAAAACTTTCTTCTTATTCCTTCTATGAACTCTTCAACAATAATGTATAAAACTGGAATTACAACCAGAGTCAGTATCGTTGAGAATGATAGTCCGAATATAACAGCAATTGACATTCCTGAATAAAGTTCTGCTCCTTCTCCAAATCCTAAAGCTAGCGGTATCATACCACAAACTGTTGTCATTGTTGTCATCAGAATTGGTCTAAGTCTTGTTTTACAAGATTCTCTAACCGCATCGTTCAACTCATGACCTCTTTCTCTTAGAATCTTAATAAAGTCAATAAGTACTATCGCGTTATTAACAACGGTACCGGCAAGCATTATTATTCCAATCATTACCATCATATCAAATGGTGAGTTAGTAAGTAATAATCCACCATAAACTCCAATCATCGCTAACGGTACTGATGCTAGAATAATTCCTGGTAATAAGAAGTTCTCAAATTGTGATGCTAGAATTGCATAGATTAAGAATATAGATATTCCTAGAGCCATTCCCATCTGTACAATCGCTTCGTTAAACATTTGAGACATTCCACCCCAAGAGTAAGAAACTCCTTTTGGTGGGTTAGTACTTTCAAACGCATTTACTATTTCACTTTGAACTTTACTTAATCCTATTCCACCATCATTTGCTGATACTGAAACATAGAATATTTTATCTGTTTTTGTGATCTCCGATGCTCCTTCTGCCATTACAACATCAGCTACATCAGAAACTTTTATAAATTTACCATCAGCACTTCTAACATTAAGTTCCTCTAACGTTGAAACTTTTGTTCTGGCATCTTTTGGTAATCTAATTAAAACATCTATCTCTTCTGTTCCTGTTTTTACAGATAGAGTTTGTCCTGTTGATCTATTTCCACCTAAGAATGAGTAGCTTATTGTTCTTCCAATATCAAACGGACTAATTCCATAAGCTCTTAATTTATCTCTATTTAATACAACTCTTGCTTCAACATTTCCAGCTTCTATACTAGATGTTATATCTATTATTCCTGGATTTTTACTTATTTTTTCTTGTACCTGTCTTGCTATGTTTTCAGCTATATCAAGTGAATCAGAAGAGATTCTAAATTCAACATCTCTGTCTCCACTACCTGATTGATAATCGTCTTTCAAGTTAAATTTAATTCCAGGAATTTTAGATAACTCCGGTCTTAAACTATCCATAACTTCAAATATACTCGTATCTCTATCTGTTTTAGGCCCAATATCAACGTTAATTATTCCTGTTCCCGTTTTTACTAAAGTTATATAAGTTTTTGTTAGGCTATTATTTTTTACTATCTCTACAGCTTGCTCTGTTATCTCTTCAGCTCTTTCAACTGACAATCCCTTTTCAAGTTCTAGCACAACAGCGTATCTTCCATAGTCTTGCTTTGGAATAAACTCTGTTCTAGTAAACATAGGTCCTATTATCATCATTCCTATAAATGTTAAGAACGCTAATGCAACTGTTTTCTTTCTATTTGAAATAGCCCACTCTATTATT
>NZ_JTLI01000008.1 GCF_000799075.1 Cetobacterium sp. ZOR0034 | reverse complement strand
TTTTTACTCCTTGAGTTCAAATTTTTCAATATTTTTTGGATAAATTTTTTCTATAGTTTCCTTATATAATAAAAAGAGTTGAATAGATATCTATTCAACTCTTTTAAATTCACTTCCAACATATATTTTATCTTTAATAAATTTAACTATTATTTTAGAAATTTCACCATAATTTTCCCCTTGAAAAAATTCTACACACTCATTTCTAAACCTATCAAAGGTATTTAAATAGGCAAAGAGAGCTCCATTTGAACTTCCAGTTGCAGCTTCTTCATTTATTCCATAAAGTGGAGCAAAATTCCTACAATATATTTTGTTGTTATCAAAAGTATATATATGATACCCTATTACATCATATTTTTTAGATATCTCTTTTATCTTATTATAATCTAAGTTCAAGCCATTTAGCAATTCTCTGCTTTTAACAGAAATAAGAATATCTCTCAATCCTGTATAACCTATAACTGGTTTAAGATCCTCGTATAGAAAATCTTTATCTATATCTAGTGAATCTAAAACCTCTTTTGAATCTAAATTATAATCTATTTTAAAATCATCCTGTTCCAAAAATATTTTATCTTTTTGCACGATAACATTTAAATCTTTAAAATCTAATCTTTCTATATACTCTCCATCTTCAATAATTTTATTTTTTTTTAAAATATAAAATGCTGCTAAAGAAGCATGACCACAAAACTCTATTCTGCACTCTGGTGTATAAAATTTTAACTCAAAGATTTTGTCACTCATCTTTTTTATAAAAACTGTCTCTGAAAAATGAAGTTTGGCAGCTATCTCTTGACATTTTTCTTGAGATAAATCTTTAGTTAATATAATTACACCAGCTTTATTCCCACCTTTTCCTTCATGAGTAAAAACATCTACTATGTATTCTATCATAATATTTTTATTTTATCTCTCTTTTAACTAACTCTTGAACAGCATACGAAGCTACATCATCAGCATAAGTTCCCGCTCCAAATCCAGCATCATACCCTAACTCTTTTGCCAATTCATGTGTTATTCTAGCTCCACCACATATAACTAACATTCTATCTCTAAGTCCTTCAGCTTCTATCATCTCTATAAGTTCTACCAAATTTTTTATGTGAACATCTTTTTGAGTTACAGTTTGTGAAACTAAAAGTACATCGGCTTTTATCTCAATAGCTTTTGCTATAAAATCTTCATTCAGGACTTGGCTTCCCATATTTAAAGCTTCTATCATCTCATATCTTTCTAATCCATAGTGCCCTGCATACCCTTTCATATTCATAATTGCATCTATTCCAACTGTATGTGCATCCGTTCCTGTACTTGCTCCTAAAACTACAATCTTTCTACCTATATTCTCTTTTACAAATTTATCTGTTGCTTCCATCGACCAAGTTGTCGACTCAACCTTTGGAACGTATATTGACTCATAATCTACGGTATGAGTACAACTTCCATAACAGTTAAAAAATGTAAATCCCTCTGTTAATTCTTTAAAGTATGAAACCTGTGGATTCAAAAATCCCATCTTCTTCATCAACTGTTTTGCTGCCTCAACTCCCTCCGCTCCTGCAGGAACTGGTAATGTAAATGAAAGGTGTGTTTTACCATCGTTCATTGTATCTCCATATGGTTTTACAGCTTTCAAATCCAGTGTTGTATCAAAACTTCTCTCTTCCATTGAATATAATCCACCGCTCATTATTTCACCTCTCCCAACATTTTTGGAATAAATAGATTCATATAGTTAGCTCCTTTTCCAACAACACCAGCTAACCCTTTTCCTCCTGTTCTACTTCTTTTTATATCTGCAAACGTTCCCTTTTCTAAAGAATTAAATAATCCATCATGAACCATTTTTTCTAAAAGTTGCACTGATTCCTCTAGTACAGATTGAGCTCTTTTTTGAATTATTCCATCAGTTTTAAACTCTATCTCAGATCCAAAATCTCTCATATTATTAAATATATATCTTGCGTTCTCTATTGCTAAATATCTATCAGACATAAACGGTGTGTGTATCGCTTCTGTCATCATTCCTAAAAGTTGTAATCCTTGACCTGTCATTATTGCAACTTGATTAAATAGAGCATCTTGAATATGACCTTTAAAAACATTTCCAGTCATAAATTTTGTAGGCGGCATATATTTTAATGGTGCATTTGGGAAAATCTCTCTTGTCATCTGAGCTTGAGATAACTCTAAAAGGAATCCATTTTCTAATTCAGGGTCAATCTCAAAGGCGTGTCCAAGTCCCATCTGCTCCTCTGGCAATCCAGCCATAAAAGCAAGCTGTTCATTTATTAAATCTGAAGCTAAAACTGTATGAGCATTTTCTACTGCATCCGCCGTTGTTAAGTAATTATCCTCTCCAGTATTTATTATAACCCCTGCAAAGCCATTTATAACTCTTGAGAAAAATTGATCTACAAGTGTTCTTTGCATATTTATATCCCTAAACAGAATTCCATAAAGAGCATCGTTTAACATTACATCCAATCTTTCTAACGCTCCCATTGCAGCTATCTCTGGCATACACAATCCTGAACAGTAGTTACAAAGTCTTATATATCTTCCAACCTCTTCCCCAACCTCATCTAAAGCTTTTCTCATAATTCTAAAATTTTCCTGAGTTGCAAAAGTTCCACCGAATCCCTCTGTCGTAGCTCCATACGGCACATAATCCAACAAACTTTGTCCTGTTGTTCTTATAACTGCGATTATATCAGCTCCCTGTCTTGCTGCAGCTTGAGCTTGTATTACATCTTCATATATATTTCCAGTTGCTACTATTACATAAAGGTAAGGCTTTGGACCCTCTCCTATTCTAGTTAAATATTCATCTCTTTTCTCTTTATTAGATTTTATTCTATCTACCGAAGAGTTCACAAGTGGTTCAATAGCTTTTTCTACTTCATCTTTCGAATGTTGATTTAGTTTTGTTAAATCTAACTCTCCTGCACTTACTTTTTCCGCTATCTCTTGCGAAGACAATTCAGTTTCTAAAATAGCATTTCCTATAAAATACATAACTCCCTCAGACAAAACTCCTTTATCTTTTAGATGATCCACAACTATATTCGGTAAAGGAACTTCATCTATATCAACTCCGTCTATTCCTAGAAGTCTACATATAGTTCTTTCAACTGCTACTGTTGTATATGAATCCACAAACTTTTGAACATCCATAGCTATATCTTTTGCAAGTCCTCTAGCTTTCTGAACTTTATTAAAATCTAAACCCAATTTACTTTTAAACATGAATTTTCCTCCCTATAAATACTCGTATGCGTTTTGTATAATTTCATCATCTATCTTAAGTAATTTAGCTATTGTGAGAGCTTCTTCTGGAACATCCCCATCGTCAACCTCTACTAAAGAGTAATCTATAAAATTCTCTATATTTTTATAGTCTATATTTTCTTCAAGCACATCTTTTTTTATTCCTACAACCCTAAGTTTTGTGACATCCTTTCCAATATCATCATAGTGCGTTGTTATAATAGCTTCAATAGAATATCTATCCAAAATTTTTACAACAGATTTTAGAAGTGCTCGTCCCTCTTCTGGATTTGTAGTTCTAGCTAACTCATCAATAAGAACTAAGGGTCTTACACCTTTTTTTATTTTTTTTACTATATTGTCAATCTCTAACATCTCAGCTGCAAAAGATGACAATCCCTCTTCTAAAGATTGTGAATCTCCGATAGATAAATAGATATCATCTAGTAGTTGAAGTTCTGCTGACTCTGCTGAAACAAAGAATCCTGTTTGAGCCATCACTTGAATTAATCCCAAGGTTTTCAAGGTCAAGGTTTTCCCCGACATATTAGCTCCTGTTATAACAGTAACTCTCTCTCCTAAAGATATATCTATCTTTTGATAAACTCTCTCTTTATCTTCTAACGATTTTAAAACTTTTGGGTTAAACATCCCTTTAATTTTTGTTTTATTGCCAAAAGTCGGCTTTACCAGATTCAATCTTTTTGCCTCATAAGCTTTTGCAAGAACAAAATCTAGATACCCTAATCTTTTTATTGAACTTTTTAAAACTTGGTTATAGTTTAATAACTTTTTACTAATAACCTTTCTTACATCATCTTCCAACTCTATCTCTTTATCATATAAACTTTCATCTTTTGTTTCCTTTATTTTCTCTCTTATCTCCCTCAATTCAATAGAATATGAGCTATAAATATGAAAACTAGCGATTCTGATTTTATCTGGATCCAAAATATCTATAACTTTTTCTAAGTTTTGTGGAGCTAGATCTTTATAATTTTCTTTTAACAATTCGTAGATTTCTTGGGAAATCATGGAAAAAATCTTAATCTCAAAAAGTTCAACATCATCTAATACATATCCATTTGTAACTCTTTCAACTATACTGCTTATATCCTTTAGATTAGATAGTTTCCTTTTTATTACAGAGTATATCTTCTGATTTTTTTCTAATAGATCTATTACAATCTCTAAATTATAAAACTCTTTCTCCAATAAGAGAGGATCATTTGAAAACTGAAGCTCTTTTACTCTTTTTTTTCCAAGCTTACTGCTAATATCTAATTTTTCTAAAATATAATCAAAGTTTACTTTTTCAAATTTCATATCCCTCCTCCCTTAGATTTACAACTGGAACATCTGTAAATTGCTTAATATCTTCTACAAGCTCCTTCCAATCTAAAACATATCCCGTTGGAGATACTGGATTTACAGTAATCGCAACTAACTCTGTATTTAAAAGAACTTTCAATTTTCCACCTCGTCGAATAAATCTATTTAGAACATCTGGTGATAAAAATATTTTTGTAAAATCTTTAACTAAAATTTCAACATTTTCTATAAAGCTCTGTTTTATCATATTCTCTACGAACCTTTCAGTTAAAACTCCTGTTATGTAAAGAGTACATGGTTCCTCAAATATATTTTCCTCTAATTCTGAAAAATTTAGAATTGATCTTATTGGAAGTTTGTTTATAATCTCTCCATTTAAAACTATTTTGTATATTCCATCCTTCAATCTTAAAATTTCATCTCGATTTACCCAATCAACTCTTTCTAGTTTCAAAAGATTTATAACATGTTTAGTTTTCTTTACAACCTCTTTTGCATTTATTGAAACTGAAGCTCCTGTAGATAAAACTATCCCCTCTGTAATAATAGGAGACCCCACACTCATTCGTGACAGGGCCCCATCTACTAAAACACAATCCATACCTTTTTCCAACATCTCATCTATTATCTCTTTTATCCAAGAACTGTTCGAGGGTCCAGAGAGTAAAACCTTGCCTTCTCCAAGTGCTCGTGCAGTTACAACTCTTCCTAAAGCTGTCGATTTCTCACTCACATTTAAAATCTCTGCTTCAAATCTTTTTTTACAATAGTGTTTTTCACTTGTTACGAAAACCATGCCCTCATATATTGTTATCTCTGGCTTTGATGTAGCTGTAACTATATCCACTGTCTCTCCATCTATACCTATAGATGTAACCCCCGCTAAAACCCTTTCAGTATTAAATCTCTTTAAGATATAATTCATAGTTTCTGTTTTCCCCACATTTTTTTCCAGTCCAATCGTTGCTATACTTCTATATTTTTTTATATCTTTTATAAAGGGCATGATTTTCCTCCTTTAAATGAATCTTCTATATTTTAATGAGCGTTTCTTTGTTTTCTATCAAGTTGTCTTGGCTCTAATGTTTCCTCACATCCGCTCATAAGTCCTGCTACTCCAACTTGTTTTCTCTTAACCTCTCCTTTACAAACTTCACATTCACATGTATTCACATAGTTTGTCGGTTGAGTATATGTTGTTATTACTCCTTCAAAGTTTCTTAATATAACTTTATCTGGTGATTGCGAAATTATGTAATTTGGCATAACTGGAGTTTTCCCTCCTCCTCCTGGAGCATCCACAACAAATGTTGGAACAGCATATCCTGATGTATGTCCTCTTAATCCCTCTATTATTTCAATTCCTTTTGAAACTGGAGTTCTAAAGTGCTCAATTCCCATTGATAAATCACATTGATATATATAGTACGGTCTAACTCTCATCTTTACTAAGTTATGAACTAGCTCTTTCATAACATGAACGCAGTCATTTACTCCTTTTAATAACACTGATTGGTTTCCTAATGGAACTCCCGCATTAGCAAGCATCTCACAAGCTTTTTTCGCTTCAGGCGTAATCTCTTTTGAATGATTAAAATGAGTATTTAACCAGATTGGATGATATTTTTTTAACATATCACAAAGCTCAGGTGTAATTCTTTGTGGCATAACAACAGGAGTTCTTGATCCTATTCTAATGATTTCTACATGTGGAATAGCTCTAAGTTTACTTATAATGTGCTCTAATTTTTCATCCGATAAAAGTAAAGCATCTCCTCCCGAAAGCAATACATCTCTAACTTGTGGAGTATTTCTAATATATTCTATCGCCTTTTCAATTCTTTCCATAGGAACAGCTTGATCTGTTTGACCAGCAAATCTTCTTCTTGTACAGTGTCTACAATACATTGCACACATATCTGTAACTAGTAATAACACTCTATCTGGATATCTATGAGTTAATCCTGGAACTGGTGAATCTCCATCTTCATGCAAAGGATCTAATTGATCCGCTTCTGATCTATGTAGTTCATTTATTGAAGGAACAGCTTGCATTCTCACAGGGCACTTTGGGTCGTTCAAATCCATAGTGCTTAAATAATATGGTGTAATTCCCATTCTTATTGTTTCTAACGACTTTTCTATTCCCTCTTTTTCCTCATCAGTCAAAGTCATCATAGTTTCTAACTGTTCCATGTTTTCAATTCTGTTTCTTATCTGCCACTTCCAATCATTCCACTGCTCATCAGCTACATTAAATCTCTCTCTCAAATTCATCATACTAGACTCCTCCAAATTTTCTATTTAACCCTTTTTATTTTTTAACATTGACTAAACATATAATTTTTCAAATAGCTCTTTAATCGCCTTTGATTCTCTTATGATTTCTAATGTCAAATTAGCATGACCTTTCGTGTATCCATTTCCAACAATCATAGATACATCTTTCCCCACTCCTTCTGCTCCTAATGCTGCTTTTGTAAATGAAGTTGCCATTGAGAAGAAATATACAACCCCATCATCTTTTGCTATAAGAATTGATGACATCTCTGTCCCTGGAACATTCACATTATTTATAACAACATCACAAAGTTCCCCATTTGTAATCTCATTTATTTTGTTATATATCTCCACTGGCTTTGTTGCATCTCCCACTAATACAACATGAGCTAATCCTAAATCTCTTATTCTTGCAGCGTTACTTTCAGAATATTCAAATACTATAACTTTTCCATCTTTCCCTACATTTTTCATAGCTTGATAACAACAAAGGATTCCAGATTTACCTCCTCCTCCTATTATACAAACTGTATCGCCTTCCTTTACTAGTTTTTCAACTTGAGCTGGTGCACCAGCTACGTCTAAAGCTGCAAGTGCTAACTTCTCTGGAATATCCTCTGGTAACACTGCATATATTCCACTTTCAAAAAGTACTGCTTTTGCATCTACATCAACTTGATCATTTGATATATTTACATTCTTTATTTCCTCTATTTTTAAAGGTGTCAATGATAATGAAACCAATGTCGCAATTTTATCTCCAATTTTTAGATTTTTATCTGGGAAATCCTCTCCAACCTTTTCAATTGTTCCTATTAACATTCCACCAGATCCCGTTACAGGGTTTTGCATTTTTCCTCTTTCTGCAACTATGTTTTCTATCATTTCAGCCATCTTTTTTTCATCTCTATTACAAGCTTCTTTTATTTGTGTAAAACTAGCTGAATCTATATTTAAAGTTTGAACGTTAATTAAAACTTCATTAGACATAATATCCATGCTATTACAAATTTTTAAAGCTCCTTGTGGCAGTGATCCAACTGGTTCTATTACTCTGTGTGTTCCAAATTTACATCCTTTTTTCATAATAATATCCTCCTAGTTTAAACCTAATATTTTTCTTGCTTCAGTTGGATTTGCTATCTCTCTTCCAAACTCTTTTGCAATTCTCACAACCTTTTCAACCAACTCTCCATTACTCTTTGCTAAAACTCCCTTACTTATATATATATTGTCTTCAAATCCAACTCTTACGTGACCTCCTGAAATTATAGAAGCCGCCGCAAGAGTGAATTCAAATTTTCCTATACCTGCAACCGAATATGTAGATCCACATGGAATGCTTTCTTTTAAAAAGATAAAATCTCTTAACTCTCCTGAGATTCCACCATTTACTCCCATTACAAAACTAAAGTGAACCGGTTCTTTAATAAACCCCTTTTTAGATAATCTAACTGCCATATCTATCATCGACTTATCAAAAACTTCAACCTCTGGCTTAACACCCAAATCTATCATCTTTTTTCCAAACTCTTTTATCATATTCTCAGTGTTTACGAAAATTTCATCTCCACCAAAATTTAAAGTACCACAATCTAATGTTGCCATCTCAGGATTTAGATAAACTGGCTCCAATCTCTCCTCTGAAGTCATCCCCACTGACCCTCCTGTCGATGGTTGAATAATTACATCTGGACACTTTTCTCTGATGGCTTTTATACACTCATCATATCGCTCTTTTCTCTGAGTTGGAGTTCCATCATCCTCTCTAACGTGAAGATGAATAACACTCGCCCCCGCACTATATGCACTATAAGCTTCTCTAGCTATCTCTTCTACTGTGTATGGAACAGCTGGATTATGATCCTTTGTAACCTCAGCTCCACAAATTGCGGCTGTTATTATTAATTTCTCCATAATTACCCCTTTCTTTGAACAGCTTTTGGAACTACACATGTCCCAACTGCTTTACATACTACAATAGGTTCTTCTAAAAAATCTGCTGCTGAATCACATATATCAACTCTTGGAACTATTACCTTTCTTGCTTCAAAGCACATAACTCTAGATGTATTTCCAATTTTTGTAATCTCTCCAACAACCTCTAAATAATCTCCAGCATAAACAGGAGCCATAAACTCTACCTCACTATAAGCCTTAAATAAACCCTCATCCCCATCATGTTTTATCAATAGCTCTGTTGCTACATCTCCAAACAACTGTAAAATTCTTGCTCCGTCTACTAAATTCCCACCATAATGAGCGTCTGCTGTACTCATTCTTAGTCTTATCATCGATTTTGTCATAACTCCTGTCTCCTTTACTCTTTTTTTATTATACTAACTCCTCTGTTTCTACCATCATATCAATCTCTTCATTTTCACCCATCAAACTCACTTCTGGTTCTGCTGGAAGTGCAAATCGTGGAATAAGTCTATCTAACCCTGTTAAAGTCAGTATCAAGATACTTCCCACAGCTATATAAGCCATAAAATTAAATTTTATAATACTCATTGCTGTGAACGATGCCAATGGATAAACTGCGTTTGCAATTCCTAAATAGAATCCTATATAAACGTGCCATGGAATTAACTGAGATCCAAAAACTCCTAGTGCATCACTAAAAGTAGCATTTCTTAATCTCAAAGTTTCGATTGCTTCAGGACTTCCCTTAACATTTTTCTCCACAAGCTCTTTTATAATTGGACCTATTGTAACTATCTGCGCCATCTCATCAGCCAATGCTGCATTTCCTAAAACTGATAAAACTCCATTATAGAACATAAGTTGTCTAACATTTCCAGAAATCTTTTTAATCAAAGTTGATATCGGTCTAAACGCATCCATAATTTTCATTATTCCACCAAACGCTGCAACCCACATCATCATTACAATTACCCAAGATCCCGCTCCTTCAAAACCAGTATAAATTAAGTCTAAAAAAGCTCCTGGACTCTCTACAGTTCCTGCAAACATACCACATATAAACGATGCAAATATACCAAGGAATAAGCATAATAAAGTATTTACTCCTTTAAAAGCTGAAATTAAAACTAATATTAGAGGAATAACCATATAATAAGGCACTCCACTTTTAACTTGGTTAAGTAATGCAACTGCACTCTCTCTTTTCTCTGCTAGAGCGGCCCATGCTGATTCAGGTATTTGATTTATAGCTTCAACTGGACTTCCAACCTCAGTTGGTAATCCCATAGCAACACTAACTACATAGAAAGTTATTACTGCACAAACCAATACAAGTGCCGACCATACTCCTTGATGTCTTATTCTTTTTACAACTTCAACTCTTTGAATTCCTGAACTTACGATTGTTGTATCTGAAATAAGACCTATGTTGTCACCAAAACATGCTCCTCCAGCAATAGCTGCTAAAGTTAAATACATATCTCCTCCAACTATATGATTCAGCCATAAAAATATTGGTGCACATGCTGCAAATGTTCCCCAGCTTGTTCCAGTCGCAATTGATAGAATTGATGTTACGATTATTCCAACTACTGCTACTGTTCTTGCTGTCAATCCAAATCCTAAAGCTATATTTATAATAGAAGCTCCAACCCCCGTAGCCATAAAAGCTTCGGCCATTGCATATGCCATCATTAGGATAAAAAAGGCTATTTGCATCTCTCTTGCATTTTTTATACACGCATCGATAATCTCATTTATTTTCTTCTTTGCTACTAAACCTGCTACCAATGCCGCATAAACTGTTGCTAAAGGTGCTGCTAATAATGCATCATACCCACTCATCATCAGTCCTGCTAAAACTAAAACTGGACTGAGCTTTATTATCGCCGTTACCGTTCCCATATCTTCCTCCTAAAATGTTTATTTTCTCATAAAATTTCAAGTAGGATGTAAGTGAGTGCTTACTTTAGTTTTGTCATTAGCTATATATACCCCACCTTTTTTCCTAAGTCAATAGTCATTTTTTCAAAAAAAATATTTTAAAGTCTCATTTCAGTTCTAAAACTACATATTACAGACACTTTTGAGTTAAAAAAATATTTTTGAATTTAAAAAAAATTTGACAAATTTAATTATTTCGAGGTAATAAGGGACCGTTAAATATTTTTTAATTACGATTTCGAAAATAAGGAGGAAAAAATGGTATTTGAGAATATTATAATTCAGTTTTATGAAAAGATCTGTGTTGTGAAAATAAACAGACCAGAATCTTTAAATGCCTTAAATGAAAAAACATACAAAGAGATTTATGAGTGTTTTTTAGAGCTTGAAAAAAATAGTGATATTGATGTTATTCTTTTAACTGGTGAAGGAAGATCTTTTGTTGCTGGAGCGGATATATCTTTTATGAAAGATTTAACTACAAAAGCAGCCAAAGAGTTTGGTATTTTAGGTACTAATGCATTCAACGCAGTTGAAAATATCAATAAAGTTGTTATTGGAGTTATAAACGGATTTGCTCTTGGCGGTGGTTGTGAACTTGCAATGGCTTGTGATATTCGTTTGGCTTCTGACAAAGCTAAACTTGGCCAACCAGAGGTTGCGCTAGGTATAACTCCAGGTTCTGGTGGAACACAAAGATTACCTAGACTTGTCGGATTAGCAAAAGCAAAAGAACTTATTTACACTGGATCTATAATCGATGCTTATGAAGCGGAAAAAATTGGATTAGTCAATAAAGTAATTGAACACGACAAACTTATGGATTCAGCTTTTGAAATGGCGAAAAAAATAAGCTCTAATGCTAAGTTAGCTGTTCAATATTCAAAAGAAGCTATAAATAAAGGAATCCAAGTTGATGAAGCAACATCTATGTTTATCGAAAGTAGTCTTTTTGGACTTTGCTTCTCTACCGATGATCAAAAAGAGGGAATGGCTGCATTTTTAGAAAAAAGAAAACCAAATTTTACTAACAAATAAAATTCTAGGAGGAAATGATATGAAAGTATTTATTATTGGTGCTGGAGTTATGTCTACTGGTATTGCTCAAGTTTTTGCAACAGGAGGGCATGATGTTTTAATCACTGATATCTCTGAAAATGCTCTTTTGAACTCTAAAAAAAGTATAACGAAATCTTTAAGTAAACTTGTAGAAAAAGAGAAAATTACAGAAGACACTAAAATTAGTATTTTAAGCAAAATTGAAACTACTTTAAACTTAGAGGATGCAAAAGAGGCTGACTTAGTTATCGAGGCTATATCTGAAAAAATCTCTCTAAAAAAAGAACTTTTTTCTAAATTAGATTTGATCTGTTCAAAGAAAGCTATCTTTGCTACAAATACATCCTCTCTTTCAATCACAGAGATAGCGACATCTACAAAGCATCCTGAAAGAGTTATCGGAATGCATTTCTTTAATCCTGCTCCTGTCATGAAACTTGTTGAAATCATCAAAGGATACACGACAAGTTCTGAAGTTTATGAAACTATTTTTTCTCTTTCAAAAGAATTAGGAAAAGAACCTGTTTTATGTGAAGAAGCACCTGGATTTATTGTAAATAGAATTTTAATCCCTATGATTAATGAGGCTATCGGTATTTTGGCTGATGGAATTGCAACTATAGAAGATATAGATAATGCCATGAAATATGGTGCTAATCATCCTATCGGACCACTTGCTCTTGCAGATTTAGTTGGTTTAGATGTTGTTTTAGCTATTATGGATGTTTTAAGTTCT
Organism: Cetobacterium sp. ZOR0034; assembly: GCF_000799075.1. NCBI lineage: Bacteria > Fusobacteriati > Fusobacteriota > Fusobacteriia > Fusobacteriales > Fusobacteriaceae > Cetobacterium > Cetobacterium sp. ZOR0034. Next base: position 118,144 of record NZ_JTLI01000008.1, on the reverse strand, counting down.
GAATTTGGTGATACTAAATATAGAGCTCATCCTCTTCTAAAGAAAATGGTTCGTGCTGGAAAGCTTGGTAGAAAATCTGGTGAAGGATTCTATAAATATTAAAAAGAAAAAGAGAGAAACCTCTTGGTATTCTCTCTTTTTTAATCCAATTTTTTATATCTATTAAGCGAGTTTTGATAAAATTTTATCTTCTCTTCTAAAAAATATCCATCTCTATCTCCAGTGAAATTTCCTTGAGTTAATATTTTTAAAAGAAATCCACCCATAATACTACTCAACATATCATTTACAAAAATTTCTGGAGCATATTGAATTTTATTCTCATAAAAAACTCCAATAAAATGATCTACTAAATAATTTCTAAAATCAATCGTTCTTATAAACTTTTGATTTTCACTATCCGATAGTTTCAATTGTAATCTAAAAATTATTTCATGTTGCTGTAAAAAACTTTGATATAATAAAATACTTTTTGCAATATCTTGCTCTAAGTTTCCCGTCAAACTCTCATGTAAAGATTTTATTATCTTGCTCTCTTCAACAAATTTATTTATAATTTCCTCTAAAATATTATTCTTTGTTCCAAACAATCTAAAAATTGTAACTTCATTACATTCAGCTTCTTTTGCTATTCGCTTTGTTGATACCTTTTCAAATCCCTCTTCTGAAAAAAGCTTTTGTGCGCACTCTAAAATTCTATCCCGTGTTTTCATCAATGCCTCCTGATTTCTCCAGTATTTTCCACTATCCCAATTATATACCTTATTCTTGACCTCTTTGTCAATTCTTTTAAAAAAAAATAAAAAAATATTTTCATTTTTTAAAAACTCCCACCACAAGAATGTTTATAATATACTTTTTATGTTCGAAAAAAATATTTTTCTTTTAACTATTGACATTTCCTTTTTATGTGAGGTATATATTCATACTGAAAATACGCAAGTATGTACTTGCTAACTTAAAAAAGGAGTGAGTTATGAAAAAATTGGTCTCTATTGATTTTGCAGCTTCACTTATAAAAAACGATTCATCTCTTATGATTGGAGGATTTTTAAAATGTGGTTCTCCCAAAGAGATTATTGAAAAGCTATTAGAGAATGGCACTAAAGATTTAACTATTATTGCAAACGATACAAGTTTTCCTGATTTTGAAAGAGGTAAACTAATTGTCAATAAAAGAGTTAAAAAAGCTATTGTTTCACACATTGGTACTAATCCTGAAACAGGAAAACAGATGAATAGTGGTGAACTAGAAGTAGAACTTGTTCCTCAAGGAACTCTTGCTGAAAGAATTCGAGCTGCAGGTGCTGGGTTAGGAGGAGTTCTTACTCCTACTGGTGTTGGAACTATTGTTCAAGAGGGAAAGGATATTATCGAAGTAGACAATAAGAAATATCTACTTGAAAAACCATTGAAAGCCGATGTCGCTCTTATTTACGGTACCAAAGTAGACTCCTTCGGAAACATCTCTTTCTTTGGTTCAACTAGAAATTTTAATACAATTATGGCTACAGCTGCTGATATTGTCATTGTTGAAGCTGATGAAATTATAGAAGGATCTCTAGAACCTAATGAAATTGTTATTCCTGGAATATTTGTTGACTATGTTGTTAAAGGAGGGAAATAGATGGAACTTACAAAAGAAAAAATACGAGAAATAATCGCCAAAAGAGTCGCTAAAGAATTTAATGATGGCGACGTTGTAAATTTAGGAATTGGACTTCCAACTGAAGTTGCCAACTATATTCCAAATTCGATATATGTTGCACTTCAATCTGAAAATGGTTTAATTGGAATGGGACCAACGCCTTGTGATGACAATGCTGATTCTAGAATCTCAAATGCTGGAGGTTCTCTTGTCACTATTGCTGATGGTGGGTGTTTCTTTGATAGTTTTATGTCCTTTGGAATTATCCGTGGTGGACATGTCGACGCTACAGTTCTAGGAGCTTTACAAGTTGATCAAAATGGGAATTTAGCTAACTGGATGGTCCCTGGGAAAATGGTTCCTGGAATGGGGGGAGCTATGGATCTTGTTGTTGGTGCTAAAAAAGTTATCATCGCTATGGAACACACTGCTAAAGGAGCTCCTAAAATATTAAAGAACTGTACTCTTCCACTTACAGCAGCTAATCAAGTAAATCTTATTGTCACTGAAAAAGGAGTAATGGAAGTTCAAGAGAATAGAATTATTCTAAAAGAGATTAGTCCATATTCTTCAATTGAAGATATAAAAAATTTTACTGAGGCTGAATTGGTAATAGATGATAATTTAAAAACTATGGAGATTTAAACTGCTTTATTGGGAGGATTGAAATGGAAAAAATTTATATTGTTAGTGCCAAACGAACCCCTATCGGTTCGTTTCTAGGTTCTTTAAGCAAGGTATCTCCAAGCGATCTTGCTGGAACAGTTATCAAAAATATTTTTGAAGAAACTAAGTTAGATCCAAACTTTTTAGATGAAGTTATCATCGGAAACGTTTTATCCGCTGGACAAGGACAAGGAATTGCAAGACAGGCCTCTATCAAAGGTGGAGTTCCACATACTGTTCCAGCATACTCTTTAAACCAGATTTGTGGTAGTGGTATGAAAGCCGTCATGTCTGCTTATCAAATTATTAAATCTGGAGAGGCTAATCTTATTTTAGCTGGCGGTACAGAATCAATGTCTGGAGCTCCTCTTCTTATGAACAGTAACCTTAGAACTGGAGTTAAAATGGGAGATACTCTTGCTAAGGATCACATGATTTTAGATGCTTTAACAGACGCCTTTCATGGAGTCCATATGGGAATAACCGCAGAAAACATTGTTGAAAAATATTCTATCTCTCGTGAAGAACAAGATTCTTTTGCTATATCTTCACAGGAAAAAGCAATCGCTGCAGTTCAAAGTGGTAGATTTAAAGATGAAATTGTTCCAATAGTAATAACTGATCGAAAAGGAACTGTTAGTATAGATACAGATGAGTATCCAAATAAAAATACATCTTTAGAAAAACTTTTACAGCTTAGACCTGCTTTTAAAAAGGAGGGCTCTGTCACTGCTGGAAATTCATCTGGCTTAAATGATGGTTCTGCACTTCTTTTACTAGCTTCTGAATCGGCCATAAAAAAATACAATCTTACACCTCTAGTTCAAATAATAGGTGTTGGACAAGGAGGAGTAGATCCTCTATTTATGGGACTTGGACCTGTTCCAGCTATACAAAATGTTCTACAAAAAACAAATTTAAATTTAAAAGATATGGATCTACTTGAACTTAATGAGGCTTTTGCTGCTCAGGCTCTCGGAGTAATTAAAGAGCTTTCTAAAATTTATTCTGTTGACCCAGAGTGGTTTAAAGATAAAACAAATATAAACGGTGGAGCTATCGCCTTGGGGCATCCTGTTGGAGCTAGTGGAGCTAGAATTTTAACAACTTTGATACATGAGATGAAAAAGAAAAATTCTGAATATGGTCTTGCTAGTCTTTGTATCGGTGGAGGAATGGGAACAGCTATAATCGTTAAAAATATTCAATAAAATATATTAGGAGGAAATAAATGGATTTTACTTTGACTAAATCACAAGAACTTTTTAAGCAGATGATCACAGCTTTTGCTGAAAACGAGGCAAAACCTCTTGCTGCTGAAATTGATGAAGAGGAAAGATTCCCCGAAGAAACTGTAAAAAAAATGTGTGATACTGGACTTATGGGAATTGTTATCCCTACTCAATATGGCGGTGCTGGTGGAGACCAAATCATGTATACTATGGCTGTTGAAGAGCTTTCAAAAGTTTGTGGTACTACTGGTGTTATCCTTTCAGCTCATACATCTTTAGGTGTTGCTCCTATCTTAGAGTTTGGAACTGAAGATCAAAAACAAAAATATCTTCCTAAGATGGCTTCTGGAGAATGGATTGGAGCCTTTGGTTTAACTGAACCAAACGCTGGAACTGATGCTGCTGGACAACAAACTACAGCTATTTTTGATGAGAGCACTAACGAATGGGTTTTAAATGGCTCTAAAATATTCATAACTAACGCTGGATATGCTCATGTATATATAATCTTTGCTATGACAGATAAATCTCTAGGTTTAAAAGGTATCTCAGCTTTTATTGTTGAAGCTGATACTACTGGTTTCTCTATCGGAAAAAAAGAGAAAAAACTTGGAATCAAAGGTTCAGCTACTTGTGAGCTAATATTTGAGAATTGCAGAATTCCAAAAGATAATCTTCTTGGTGCAATTGGTAAAGGATTTAAAATAGCTATGATGACTCTTGATGGTGGTAGAATTGGAATTGCTGCACAAGCTCTTGGAATCGCCGGTGGAGCTTTAGATGAAACTATAAAATATGTAAAAGAAAGAAAACAATTCGGAAGAGCATTAGGACAGTTCCAAAATACACAATTCCAAATAGCTGATATGTATGCGAAAGTTGAAGCTTCAAAACTTCTTGTGTATAAAGCTGCTTGGAAAAAATCTAGAAAAGAAAATTACTCTGTTGATGCAGCTACTGCAAAGCTATTTGCCGCTGAAACAGCTATGGAAGTTACAACAAAAGCTGTTCAACTTCATGGTGGATACGGATACACTAGAGAATATCCTGTTGAAAGAATGATGAGAGATGCTAAAATCACAGAAATATACGAAGGAACATCTGAAGTTCAAAGAATGGTTATTGCTGGTTCATTACTAAAGTAAATTGGGAGGATTAAAGAGAATGAAAATAGTTGTATGTATAAAACAAGTACCTGATACTACAGAGATTAAATTAGATCCAATAAAAGGAACTCTTATTAGAGATGGTGTCCCTAGTATTATAAATCCAGACGATAAAGGTGGTTTAGAGGAAGCATTAAAATTAAAAGATAAGTTTGGGGCTCATATCACAGCTATCACTATGGGACCTCTTCAAGCCGATGCAGCTCTTAGAGAAGCCATCGCTATGGGAGTTGATAGAGCCATTCTTTTAACTGATAGAAAGTTTGCAGGAGCAGATACACTAGCTACATCACATGCAATCTCTTCTGCTCTTAAAGAGTTAGAATATGACCTTATTATCGCAGGAAGACAAGCTATTGATGGAGATACTGCACAAGTTGGTCCACAAATTGCTGAATTTTTAGATATTCCTCAAATCACTTATGTAAAAGATATCGAATTTGATGGAAAAAATAGTTTTACAGTTAAAAGAGCTACAGAGGAAGGATATATGCTACTTGGAGTAGAATCTCCATGTCTAATGACAGTTTTAGCTGAAGCAAATAAACCTAGATATATGAATGTTAAAAATATTGTTGAAGCTTTTAATAAAGAGGTTGAAATCTGGGGTGTAGATAGATTATCTGATGTTGTAGAGGAGAAATTAGGATTAAAAGGTTCGCCAACAAAAGTAAAAAAATCATTTACTAAGGGAGTTAAAGCTGCTGGACAACTTCATGAAGTTGACCCTCAAGAAGCTGCAAAAATTATTGTTGAAAAGCTAAAGGAAAAATTTATAATCTAAAACTTTAAAAAAGGAGAATAGCATGAATTTAAATGAATATAAAGGAATCCTTGTTTTTGCTGAGCAAAGAGAGGGAGTATTACAAAATGTTGGTTTAGAACTAATTGGAAAAGGAAAAGAGTTAGCAGAATCTTTAAATGAGAAAGTTACTGCAGTACTTTTAGGATATAATATTGAAAATCTATCTAAAGAGCTTATCGCCTATGGTGCTGATGAAGTTATTATTGTAGATTCTAAAGAACTAGATATCTACGATACTGAAGCTTATACTCAAGCGTTTTCAAAAATTATAGATACTGTAAAACCTGAAATCGTTTTAATCGGTGCAACAACTTTAGGAAGAGACCTTGGACCTAGAATCTCGTCAAGAGTAGAAACTGGACTTACAGCTGACTGTACAATGCTAGAAATAGGTGAGAATAGAGAACTACTTATGACTAGACCAGCTTTTGGTGGAAATCTAATGGCAACAATCATATGCCCTGATCACAGACCACAGATGTCAACTGTTAGACCAGGTGTTATGACTAGATTATCAAAAGACTTAAATAGAGAAGGGGTTATAACTAATTTTAAAGTTGACTTTAATCATTCAAAAATGAAGGTTAAAGTTTTAAATATAATAAAAGAAGCTAAAGCTAAAGTTGATATAACAGAAGCTAAAATTTTAGTTGCAGGTGGTAGAGGAGCAGCTAATGGATTTGATAATTTAGAACTTTTAGCTAATGAACTTGGAGGAGTGGCTGCGGCTTCTAGAGCTCTTGTTGATGCAGGAATAGTTAACCACGATAGACAAGTAGGGCAAACAGGAAAAACTGTAAGACCTGATGTTTACTTTGCATTTGGAATCTCTGGAGCTATTCAACATTTAGCGGGAATGGAAGAATCTGAATATATTATTGCGATAAATAAAGATAAGGCAGCACCTATTTTTGGAAGTGCTGATTTAGGATTAGTTACTGATCTAGCTAAAACTGCAACATATTTAATAGAAGAGATTAAAAAAGCTAAGGCTGAGAAATAAAAAAAGGTTGCATAGCAACCTTTTTTTATTTATTATCTCTATAAACAAATAATCCTGTTAGTGTTAAAGCCACTGATATAGCCATATATGCTGGATTAGATATTGCTGCATATATAAATATAGAAGCTCCTCCAATTAAGGCTAATATTGGTACCACTGGATAGAAAGGAACCTTGTATGGTCTTTCTAAGTTTGGTTCTTTTTTTCTTAAAATAAATAACCCTAAAAATACTAGACAATAGAATAACCAGAACAATGCTACAGGAACATCTCCAAAAATATCTGGATTTCCAGTTGCTAACATCGCAATTAAGAAAAATATTCCCAATACATACATAACAATCGACGAGTTAACTGGTTGCTTATATTTTTCATCTATCTTAGAGAAGAACTCTTTCTTTGGAAGATGTCCTTCTATTGCTAAAGTATAAGGAATTCTTGTTGAAGCTAAAGTCATTCCATTTAATCCTCCAAAAGCTGAAATCATAATTCCTAAGAATATGAATTTTGCTCCCATAGGTCCAAATAACTTTGTTGCAACTCCAAACATACCTTGCTTTACAATCTCTTCAGCTGTAAATACATTTAAAAGTGCTACGTTCAATGCTACATAGAAAACAGCAATAAATCCTAATCCTAATATAATCGCTTTTGGAAGATCTTTTTTTACATTTTTCAAATCTCCGGCAATTGTTCCTACATATATCCAACCATCAAATGCAAACATTATTGGAACCAAAGATAATCCAAGAAGTACTAACGGCGATGATGATGTTGCCTCTCTTGTAACTTCTGTCATGTAAAATACTCCAGAAGAGTTATCTCCAGATAAGAATCCAAAAATAGTTATTAATAATAATGGAATTATTTTTGCTGCTGTTGCTGCTGTTTGAATTTTTCCACCTATATTTTTTGTAAATATATTTATTCCAAATAAGAATGTTATTGCGACAAAAGCTGTTCCTCCTAAAAATGCTGTGTTACTAGGATCTACATTTAAAAAGTTTCCTGTAAAAACTGCAAAATAATATGCTATTAAAGCTATTAAAGCTGGGAAATATATTATCAACTGAGCCCATCCAACTAAAAATGCAATTCTTTCACCATAAATTCTTTTTATCCAAGCTATCATTCCACCTGTTTCAGGAATTGCCGCTCCAACTTCTGCCGCTGTTAATCCTGATAAGATAGAAATTACTCCTCCAAGAACCCAAGCAGCTATTGCTATTTTAGGATTCATGTTTGCTGCGGTTAAAATCTGTCCTGCTTTAAAGAAGATTCCGATTCCAATAACAATTCCTACAACCATTGAAAATGCTACAGAAAACCCATATCTTTTTTCTAAATTTTCACTCATTTTTTTCTCCTTCATTATTCTGTTCTATTTTTTTAGTATCAACTTACTTATTTAAAAGCACTTTTCAATTAATTATTTTAGCATAAATCAACTTCTAAAACAACTGTTTTTTATTTCTTGCATAAATAGAAAAAGTGGTATATAATGATTTTTGTAAATAAAAGGGGTGAAGAAAAAATAAAATGCTAGACAAAAAAAGAGCTAATAATAACTCTATTGTAGATTATTCAGCAAAGTTCTATCTATTTCCACTACTTTTAATTGGATTACTTCTTAGAACTATAGATAATCTATTTTTAAAGTTAAAATACCAAAGATAAAAAAGAGAGCTTTCGCTCTCTTTTTTTTTATCTTTGATAGATATTAAATCTATCTGTTATTTTTTTCAGTTTATCTAATCTTTCAATACTTTCCTCTTTATTTTGCTTTCCAAACTTCAGAAGTAGCGCATTTAAAATTATTATTCCTGGAACAAAAGTATAAGCTTTTCCTCCATTTTTAGTTGTGATTACTAAGTCAGATATATTACCTAACACAGAATCCTTCTTATCCGTCATAGTAATTATTTTATTACCTTGCTCTTTAAAAAACTCAGTAACTTGACACGTGAAGTTTGTATATGGGTGGAATGATATTGTAAACAGCACATCATCTGGGCTCGAGTATAATAGCTTATCTGTGAAATCAGAAGCTCCTGATATCATCAACTCTACATCTTCTCTTAATTCCTTTAACATAAAGTATAAATAATATGCTAGTGCATAAGAACCTCTAGCTCCTAAAATATATAACTTTCTACTACTTTTTATCATTTCCATTGCTGACTCTAATTGATCTTCAATAGATGTAACATCCATCTCTTCTAAAAGCTCAATGTTTGTAGTTATGATCTCAGAAAGTATTCCATCACCTGACATTGAATCAATCTCTTCTCTAAATTCTTTCATTTGAGAAGTCGAAATTTCAACATCCTTTTGAAAAACTCTTTGGAAATCAGGATACCCTTTAAATCCTAAATTTTTTGAAAATCTTGTTATTGTAGCCGGACTAGTTCCTGTCTCCTTAGCTAACTCATTTATAGAAATAAATGAAACTATGCTCTGGTTATGTTTTATAAAATCTACAATTTTTTTAAAACTTTTACTATACGTTGAATAATTCTGCTCTAAATTAGCTAATACCGCCTTTTTCATCTCACACCTCTATAAACTATACGTTTGGATTTAATACAAACTCCGTTAAATCATTTACAAAATTCATCGTTTTTTCATTTTTGTCATTTACTGGATTAAACTCTACTATATCTACCGATGTGATAGAGTAATTCTTAAATAAGAATCTAAATGTTTTAAACATTTCCTCAGGTGTAAATCCGTTTCTTACTGGTGTACTTACTCCTGGTGCAAACTCAGGATCAACTGAATCTACGTCAAAACTTATATGAATATTATCAATTTTTAAGTAATCTCTAATTTCATCTAAAACATTTTCTAATCCTTTATGTACAACCTCATCGTAAGGAATTACTTTAACTCCTAACTCTTCAATTACTTCTCTCTCTTTTACATCAAGATCTCTAGCACCTAAGATTACAACATTCTTGCTTTCTATTTTAGCACCCTCATAGAAACAGTTAACTAAATCTCTATCTCCAGCTCCTTGTAAAAGTGCAAGAGGCATTCCATGAATATTTCCTGACATTGTTGTTTCATCTGTATTCATATCTCCATGAGCATCAATCCATACTACTCCAACCTCTTTTTCTAATGCAACTCCAGATATTGATCCTAAAGCGATAGAGTGATCTCCACCAACAGTTATTGGTCTATACCCATCTCTTACTGCTGCATTTACTGCTGTAGCTAACTTTTCACAAGTGTTTAATATAGTATTTTTATACTTTAATGACCACTCATTGAAGTTTTCTCTTTGTTTTTCTACATCTATATAAGTCATCTCTCCAAATGTATCTGGGAAATGCTCTTCTAATACTTCTGGTCCAAACTCGATTCCTGCTTTATTAGCTCCTAAGTTCATTGGAACAGCAAACATCTTATTTTTCATTTTCTCTGTATATAGGTATACTGCATCCTCTTCGTCTATAACTTTTATAAACTCTAATTCTGGATCTTCCATTCCTTGAACATGAAGTTTTGCTGCTTTCAGATTTTGAATATAAGTGATTGTATCTTTTGATATTCTTTCTCCTGGAGTGATTACTGGAATTCCTGGTGGATATGCCATTACCATCTCAGCACAAATCTTTCCTTCACTTTCTAAGAATTTAATTCTATTGTTTTCACTGTAGAATGCTTCTCTCGGAATTAAAACTGATTCTGGAATAGCTGGCATCTTTCCAACTGATTCTGCAATAGTTTTTCCCTTTCCAAAGAATCTCTTACTGATATCTTTTAAAGCTTCTAAAAGTCTTCCAGTACTTGTTTCATCATCTCCTAATGTTACTAATCCTAAAACATTATAGAAATCTGATAACTCAACTTGGATGTTGTAATCATCAACTAATAAAGTTTCTAATTCAAATCCTGTTAATCCTAACTCTCTTGCTGATATAGAAAGTTTTGTATCATCAAAGTCATGAATTCCATATCTTCCAACGATTTCTTTTCCAAATGAGAAAATTCCTGGGATTTTATTGATTTCAGCTCTTAAATCTCTCGCTAATTTCAATGTTCTTGTCAATAACTCTCTACCTTCAGTAGCTATCTGTCTTCTAGCACAGTCTAATGATGCCATTAACGGGTATGAAGGAGATGTTGTATGTAATAAACTTAATATTTGTTGAATTCTGTTAACGTCAACTCTTGTTGAGTTTACGTGTAACATTGACATTTGTGTCATCGCTCCAATTATTTTATGTGTACTTTGACAACAAATATCCGCTCCTGCATCTATCGCTGATATTGGTAACTCTTCATGGAAGTGTAAGTGAGCTCCGTGAGCCTCATCAACTATTAAAGGAATATCGTAGCTATGAACTATATCTGCAATCTTTTTAATATCAGTTGCTGCTCCATAGTATGTTGGGTTAATAATTAAAACAGCTTTTGTATCTGGATGCTGTTTCAGCATATTTTCAACAACCTCTGGTCTAACTCCATGAGCTATTCCTAATTCATCATCCACTTCAGGATTCATGTAAACTGGAATTGATCCACTTAATATGATTCCTCCAGAAACCGATTTATGAACGTTTCTCGGGACTAATATCTTCTCTCCTGGCTTTACAACAGACATTATCATAGCTTGAATTGCTCCTGATGTTCCGTTGACAGCGAAGAAGGTCTTCTTTACTCCATAAGCGTCAGCTGCTAATTCTTGTGCTTCTTTTATACAACTTTTTGGATTGTGTAATCCATCAACCATCTTAAAGATAGTTACATCAATTGAAAAGGGATTTGGTCCCATAAACTCGTAAAACTCTTTATCCATTCCCTTTCCTCTCTTATGCCCTGGAACATGGAATGGAACTATGTCTCTTTTCGCATATACGTCCTTCAGTGTTGAGAATATAGGTGTTTGATATTGATTTAATTTAGTCATCTTACCTCCTTGTTTAATAAATTTTGTTCTTAAAAAATGATATTAAAAAGTTACAAAATAATATATAATTTACATTATTAATTTCTTTTAAAATACGAGATATTGTAGAGCTTTTTAGAAATTAAGTCAACTATTTTTTGAAAGGAAATATAATTTTTATGAAAAAAATTTTAATTTTTGTCTCAAATGGCTTTGAAACACTAGAACTAGCACCATTTCTTGATGTCTTCGGTTGGAATAATATTGTAGGAAATAAAAAAATTTTTTCCACGATTTGTGCCCTTCATGATGAACTTAATGCAACTTGGAACTTAAAAATTGTACCTGAGATTAACTTAAGAACTACAGAATTACCTCTCAACGAATTTGATGCTCTTGTTATCCCTGGCGGATTTGGTAAAGCCGGATTCTTTAATGATATTCAATCTCATGAGTTAAAATCCTTGTTAAATCATTTTATTTTAAATAAAAAAGTTGTTATTGGAATCTGTACTGGTTCCCTTGCTATTGCAATTCATGGTTTTTTAAAAAATATTCCCGCAACTACTTATCTATTAGATAATGAAAGATATTTTAAACAGCTAAAGCAATACGGAGCTATTCCTATATCTGAAGATATAGTCATCTCTGACAACATCATTACTTCCTCTGGACCTAGTACAGCAATTGATGTTGCATTTTATCTATTAAAAAAGTTTACGGATGAGGAAAATTGTAAGATTGTCAAAAAAAATATGGGATTTTTTAAATAATTTAAGATTTTTAATGAAATTTATTCTATTTTATGCTATGCTTTAAAGTGTCAAATAACCCTATTATATATAGGGATTTTAGTGAGGTGTTTTATATGAAAATAGAAGAAGGAAAAGTAGTAACACTTGAGTTTAAAGTTTACGACAAAAACAACGGAGAACTTTTAGAGGATACACAAGACGTAGGACCATTTTTCTACATTCACGGATTTGGAAACTTTGTTCCTGCTATCGAAGAAGCTTTAGAAGGTAAAGAAAAAGGATATACTACTACTATTGAATTAACTCCAGAAGAAGGATACGGAGAATACGACGAAGATTTAATCGTTGAAATGGAAAAATCAGAGTTCGTTGAATTCGATGATCTTTATGAAGGGCTTGACTTCATAGCTGATATGGACGACGATACTGAGCAATCATTCATCATCACAAAAATCGAAGATGAAATTGTTACTGCTGATGGAAACCACCCATTTGCAGGTAAAAACTTAAAATTCGATGTTGTAGTTTCTGATGTTAGAGAAGCTACTGAAGAAGAGATTGAGCACGGTCACGCTCACTTCCACGGATTTGAAGACTAATCTAAAAACATTACTATAAGAGTTTAAGGAGTATAAATAAATGAAAATAGCTTTAGGTGCAGATCATGGTGGATTTGCTTTAAAAGAAATTGTTAAGAAACACTTAGAAGGAAAAGGATTTGAAGTTTTAGATAAAGGATGTTATTCAACTGATTCTGTTGATTATCCAACTTATGCAAAATCTGTTGCTAACTCTATTCTAGAAAAAGAAGCTGATTTTGGAATACTTATCTGTGGAACTGGAATTGGAATTTCAATTGCAGCTAATAGATTTAAAGGAATCAGAGCGGCTCTTTGCTCAAATACAACTATGGCTAAACTTACTAGAGAGCACAATGATGCTAATATTTTAGCTCTTGGTGCTAGAATGACTGGAGATATTTTAGCTCTTGAAATTGTAGATGAATTCTTAAGAACTGAATTCGAAGGTGGTAGACACTTAACAAGAATCGAAGCTATAGAACTTTAATTAAAAAAGGAGTGAACTTATGGCTACTATATTTACAAAAATTATAAATAGAGAGATTCCAGCTTCTATCGTTTTTGAAAATGATAAAGTAATTGCTTTTAAAGATATAAATCCTGCAGCACCAATTCATATTTTAGTTGTTCCCAAAAAGGAGATTCCAACTTTAAATGATATTACAGCAGAGGATTCAGAATATCTTACAGCTATGTATTTAGCAATTAAAGATATTACTAAAGATTTAAATATTTCTGAAGATGGGTATAGAGTAATTACTAATTGTAATTCTCATGGTGGGCAAGAGGTGTTTCATTTACACTTCCACATCTTAGGTGGTCAACACCTTGGACCTATGCTATCAATTTAATAGTAATAAGAAAAAGGTTGCCTGAAAGGCAACCTTTATTTTTATCTCACTATTTTATTTCTAACCATCTCTTTATATCATTAGAGTTCTTCTCTACAATCTCTTCAACAGTTAAAGTTGCTGGTAAAACTTTAGGGAAGAATTTAACTTTTACAGTTCCTTTCATCGGAGTTTTTCTATGAGCTGGGAACAGTTCATAAGCACCTTTAATTCCAAACGGAACTATATCTGCGTTTAACTCTTTAGCTAAAATTGCATAGAACTTTTTGAACTCCTTCATCTCTCCATCTCTAGTTCTTGTTCCCTCTGGGAATATAACTATATTCTTTCCTTTTCTTAAAGCTGTCGCTGCACTTTGTAGTGTCTCTGCTAAATTTTTATTTATATCTATTAACATCACATTTGAGTTTTCACCTAAAGATTTCATAAATCCTTTTTGGAAGTGAGCTACTTTCGCTAAATAATATGTATTATCTAATATTTTATTATCTACACTTTGATTAAATATAAATCCATCTAAGAAACTTTGATGATTTCCTATAAAGATAGTCGGCTTATTTACATCTAAGTTTTCCACTGTTTCTTTTTCTATTTTAATATATCCAGAGAATAAAGGTTTTAAAATTGTTTTTACTATTTTTCCGGCACAGTTAGATTTAGGGAATCCTTCTAAACTCTCCTTCTCTAATATTGTTTTCCAATCTATATCCTTTACTTCTAAACCTTTTGAATTTTCTTTTAAATATTCAGATATTGCTATAACCGTTGGATTTTCTGTTAAAATCTCTTCTGTTAAGTTCACTCCAAAACTACTTTGAACAAATGCCATAAATTCAACTAAATCTAGCGAATCCAATCCTAAATCCAATTCTAAATGTGCCTTAGATGTAACTTTTTTACTTTTTAAATTACTTAAATACTCTGAAATTACAACATATTCTTCAAATGTTGGAGCATTCTCCTCTTTTTCTATTTCAACTTTACCCTCTAACAAATCAGTAACCATAAATCTTCTTATTTTTCCGATTTTTGTTTTCGGCAACTCTTGTTGAACTATTTTTAAATCTAAAATCTTTTTATAATTTGGTGCAGTTCCATTATATTTATCAATAACTTCATTTTTTAATGTTTCAGCTATATTTGTAACTCTATGCTCCTTCACCTTTGCAAAGTTAGGATATACAACTGCTGTTAATAAAGCGTTATATTCAGTTACAACCATCTCTTCTATTAAATCAGTATTCGACATTATCCATTGTTCTATCTCAATAGGATTGATATTTTTTCCATTTGATAAAACTATCATCTCTTTTTTTCTTCCAGTTACATACAGATACTCTCCTTTTACCTCTCCTAAATCTCCTGTATGGAACCAACCATCAGTATCTATTACTTCTGCCGTTGCCTCTGGTTTATTATAATATCCTTTCATTAGGTTTCTTCCTCTTGAAAGAATCTCTCCATCTTCAGCTATCTTAACTTCTACTCCATCCATTATTTTTCCAGCTGAACCTGGTACAACTTGATTTATCGGAGTAAATGATATCATCGGTGCCGTCTCTGTAAGTCCATATCCTTCACAGACATCTATTCCTAAAGTTTTAAAATCTCTTGAAACTTCTGGATTTAATTTTGATCCTCCCGATACAAAGAATCTTATATTTCCTCCAAATCCTTCATGAACCTTTTTAAATAATTTCTTACTGAAATCTTTACTATCTACTTTCTCTGCAGCTTTAAACAATGTTTTTATAACTTTATTTGAGTTAATTTTCTCCATTATTTTTTTATGAAGCATCTCCCAAAGTCTAGGAACTCCTATCATCATAGTTATTTTATAGTTTTTTAACGCATCTACCATAGCTTGTGATGATAACTCTTTTAAAAATGCTATAGTTGCTCCTTGTTGTAATGGAACTATTCCAGAACCCAAAAGTGGGAATATATGATGCATCGGTAATAGAGCTAATACTCTATCTGTTGGTTGATACATATTATACTTATTAAGACCTTCTATATTTACTAAAATATTATCAAATGTTAGCATTACTCCTTTTGGACTTCCTGTTGTCCCCGACGTATAAAGGATTAAAGCAACCGCATCCCCATCTGGAGAATAGATTATCCCCTCTTTATTTGCATTTGATAAATCAATTTTATCTACATTTAAAATTGTTGTATCCACGCCAGAAATCTCTACTGCTTCCCTTGCAACCTCATAAGTATTCTCTGATACAAATATGTACTTTGGCCTACAATCCTCTATAAAGTATTGAAACTCAGAAACTTTTGAAGCTGCATCTAAACACACACATGTTCCTTTTTTATCCCAGATTCCTAAAAAAGCATATAGTAATTCTGGCCTATTTTCCATAAATACTACGGCTTTCCCCTCTTTTTCTAAATCTAGCATAGTAGCATATTCTTTTGCTCCAGCTATTAACTCTTTATATGAATATTCTCTACCCTCATAAAATATCGCTGTTTTATTATGATTTTTTACAAATTCCAATTTTTCCTCCCAATTATTACAGGTGTTTTTTTAATCTCAGAATGATTATAACATACTTGTGTTATTATTTCAACTCAATGAAATAAGGAAAGCTGAGAGTATCTTTTTTCTCTCAGCTTTATATTTTATCTCTTATTATGAATTTAAGCTATTCATAATCTCTTGCTTTGTAAGTTTTAAAATCTCTTCAACCGTCTTATTTTCAGAAGATACTTTATCTAATATTGTTACACTCATTTTTCCTGAAGATGGTTTATTCTTTCCATACGGCATTAACTCATAAGCCCCTTTTATTGCAAATGGAACTACTGGAATATTCAACTCTTTTGACAATATTGCAAATGTCTTTTTAAATTCTTGAATCTCTCCATCTCTAGTTCTTGCTCCTTCTGGGAATATAACTAAATTTTTACCCTCTTTTAAAACTTTTGCTGCTATCTTCAATGTTTCTTTTAGATTTTTATTCATATCAACTAATATTACATTTCCATTTTGCGCTAAATATTTTTTCACTTTTCCTTCGAAATGAATATTTATTGCTAAGAAATATGTATTTTTCAGAATATCCTTTGGTAAAGTTTGACTAAAGGCAAATGCATCTAACATACTTTGATGATTTCCAACATATATAACTGGTGAGCTACCTTGAAGTTTACTCGTATCCTTTTCTAATTTTATATAATGAGTAAATAACGGTTTTAAGATATTTGTAATTGGTACGACAACCTTTGAAGTTGGCATATCTAACTCAACTGGTTCATCAAATATCTTTTTCCAATTTACTTCACCCTCTTCAAAATTTCCACCCTTCTCTCTTACGAACTGACATAACGCTTCTACTGTTTTTATTCTTGCAAAATCCTCCTCTGCTATAGTTACTCCAAATGTATTCTGAATATATGTTATAATCTCAACTATATCCAAAGAATCCAACCCTAAATCAATTTCCAAATGAGATTCTGGTATTATATGTGCATCATCGTGCAAAGTATTTATAAATTTAGAAATCTGTTTAAACTCTTCTGTATTTATCTCCTTTGAAGTTGATATTTTTTTCTCAACAGTTTTTGAAGGCGCAATTTCATCTTCTGATCCCTCGATTTTCGCAGTCACTCCAGCTACTAAATCTTTTAACATAAATCTTCTTAATTTACCTAATTTTGTTTTTGGAAGTTCTTCTTTTACTACGACTATATCCAATATTTTTCTGTAAGCTGGAGCTGTTACATTATATTTATCAATAACCTCCCATTTAAGAGCATCTTTTGCATTTGCTATTCCTCTCTCCTCTAAAACTTTAAAGTTAGGATATACAATCGCTACCAAATGTTTATGGTACTCAGTTACTGCAACCTCTTCAATCAAATCTGTTTCTCTTATAATTTCAGCTTCTACATCTGATGGATTTATATTTTTTCCATTTGATAAAACTATCATCTCTTTTTTTCTTCCAATTATTTTTAAATGGTCTCCATCAAATTGCCCTAAATCTCCTGTATGGAACCATCCATCCTCATCTATAGCTTCTGCTGTCGCTTCAGGTTTATTATAATAGCCCTTCATTACGTTTCTACCCTTAACTACAATCTCTCCATCTGTTTCTAACTTTACTTTTACTCCAGGTAATGGCACTCCTACTGTTCCTGGAATAATATTATCTTTTCTATTAAAAGATATAATTGGTGATGTTTCTGTTAACCCATACCCTTCTAACATTTTAAATCCAAAGGCATTGAAGTCCTCGCATATCTCCTTATCTAACTTCGCTCCTCCTGAAACTAAAAAGTTTATATTTCCTCCGAAAGCCTCTTGAATTTTTTTAAATATTATTTTGTTTAATGGAATAATATTTAAAGATTTACAAATATTAAATAGTTTATAAGTAACTGGACTACTTTTTATTTTACCCATTATTCCCTTATGGAACATCTCCCATACTCTAGGGACTCCTATTACAATAGTGATTTTATATTTTTGTAAATTTCTTTTTATAGCTTCTGAAGAAAGTTCATCTAAAATAACAACAAAACATCCAAAATTCAAAGGCATCAATACTGTAAATGATAATGGTAATATGTGGTGAAACGGTAATAAAGCTAATAATCTATCTTCTGCCCCTACCATTTTTATCTCTTTAATTGCTTCAACATTAGACATTATATTATCAAATGTTAACATTACTCCTTTAGGGTTTCCTGTTGTTCCAGATGTATATAACATAACCGCTACTGCCTCTTTTTCCAGACACTCAATTGCTACATTTTCCATTCTTATCTCTTTTTTTATATCAATTTCATCTACATTTAAAATAATTATGTCAGAATTTGAATTTAACTTTGCTATATTTACAACCTCTATATTCTCATTAGACGTTATTATATACTTAGGATGAGAATCATTAAAAACATACTCCAATTGATCTGAATTATAACTAGCATCTAAATTTGTACACGTTCCTTTTTTATCCCATACACCTAAAACAGCAGCCATATATTCAGGTCTATTCTCCATGAACACAACAACCCTATCTTCTTTTTCTATGTTTAATAACTCAGAATATATTTTAGCCATTTTAATAAGTTCATAGTATGAATATTCTTTATCTTTATAAACTACTGCAGTTTTTTTTCTATCATATATAAAATTCATAAATTTCAATCCTCCCTATTTTGCTTAGAAATAATAACCTATTTTATAATAACTTACAGCAATTGTCTACTTTTTCCTCTTAGGATGTTGACTTTTTACTGTTTATGAAGTAGTATTGATTTAAAATGTTAAGGAGGTTTTTTATGTTAGATGAATTACTATTAAAGACTCGTTCTTATAGAACATTTGATTCAACAGAGATTGATTTTGACACTTTAGAAAAGATGATTAATGCTGCTAGATTAGGTGGCTCAGCTAGAAATAGTCAAACATTAAGATATACTCTTGTAAACTCTGCAAGCTTATGTCACAAAATATTTCCACATACAGCTTGGGCAGGAGCAATCCCTTGGAGCCCTACTTTAGAAGAGGGACCTAAAGCCTACATCCTTATTAGTAGCTTAAAGGATTCTCCTTTACCTCCGATTACTTTAGGAATGGATATTGGAATCGCTTCGCAAAATATTCTCTTAAAAGCAACTGAGCTTAATTTAGGAGGATGTTTAATTGGTTCTTTTAATAAGATGGAAATTCCTAAAATCCTTGATTTAGACCTTGAGAAATACTCTCCTCAAATTCTTGTAGCTTTAGGTAAACCTACAGATAGAGTAGTTCTTACTGAAGGAAATGAAGATAATTTAAAATATCATAGAGATTTAGAAAATAATATTCATTATGTTCCTAAATTATCATTAAAAAATTTAATATTAAAAAAATTCTAGGAGGTTTTAATCATGAAAAAGATAGTAACTTCTATTTTCATTTTAGCATCTTCTGTAGTTCTTGCTAATGATACTCCGACAATATCCGTTACAGGAACAGGAACTGTCTCTGGAAAACCAGATACATTTTCACTTATAGCTACCGTTGAAACTTCTGATAAAGAATCTAAAACAGCTATAACTGAAAACACAAATATCATCAACAACACAATAAAGCTTCTAAAGAAAGCTGGACTAAAAGATAGTAACCTAAAAACCGAAAATTATACTTTAAATTATAGAACTGACTACAATACAAACAGCAATTCTAATAACGATATGAAATATTTTGTTAGAAATCAAATAACAATAACAAGCAACGATTTGAAAAACGCAGGTGAAATTTTAACAGCTTTAAATAAAGGCGGAGTAAATAATATTGGAGAAGTAAATTTTTATATTGCAGATAGAAAAGAGCTTGAAAATAACGCTTATAAATTAGCTTATGAGGATGCAAAATCTAAAGCTTCTTTAATTGCAAACTTAGAAAATTTAAAAATAACTCCTAAAAATATCGATTTAAACTTCAATTCACCTAGACCACTTCCATTTATGCTCAATGGAACATTCAAAGGTGATAGTGCTCCAATTCCAGTAACTGTTCCAAGTAACATCGAAGTTACTGCCAGTTTAAACGTCACTTTCTATATGGAGAAATAATTTTAATTCAAATTTAATAAAGCTAGACAAGTTTTAGTCACCTTGTCTAGCTCTTTTTAACTTTGATAATATAAAGTAATCCCCAAATAAAAATCCAATAAAACTTGAAATATTATCCCTAAAAATACTATTAAGGAAACACCCAATAAACTTGTCCCACAATCTTTATCTTCGGGTTCAAACTCACACTTTTCAAGAATTTTTTTTGCTCTGTTATAATATATATCATTTGCTTTAAAACCTAAAAAAATTCTAATTACAAGGGTTAATAACATTCCTCCCATGTAAAACTTAGTTTTTATAAGAACCAAAAATGTCAATAGATTTATTGAAATATTTATTGTCAACAAGACAAATGCCCAATCATACATTTTTCTATAAGCAAACCACAGAGCTTCAAATAAAAATGCAGCGAAATTAAATTTTATTTTGTCACTTCTCCAAGTTTCTAAATAATATTTTGAACTCCCTCTTACAAAATCCTCTAAACTTCCGAGGTGTTTATCTACATAGTCTATCCTACTCTCCATGGCCCCTCCTTAAAAATAATTAAAAGTCTTGGTTAAAATAGTTTATTCTCTTCTTAAATATTCTACTTAACATCTCCTCTTTATCCTTATTTTTTATATAAAAACTTTCTATTTTTTTTAAAGAGTTAAAATCTCTAAATCCATAAGCCATGACTGTGAAATCTCTTATGCTTAAACTTATATCAAATTCACCTTCTGTTTTTTCTACATTATTTTTTCTTACTTTATATACCCCTGTATTTTCATGTATGTAGTTATCTTGAATATAAATAGTTAAGTCTTCACCATCAAACATCTCCTTTGAAAGCCTATTTAAAGTCTTTTCAACTCTTAAAATTCTAACTTGAATTTTATTCTTCGAAGTTTTTCTTATTTGGTTTTCACTTTTAAAGTAATCTTCTAAATATGTGTTTTCAGGTAATATGATTTTAATTTCATCTGCGTAATCCTTATATCCATAAACAACCGATAGTAGTGTTTCTAACGCAGCTTTCTCTTTAAATAAAAGCTCTTTTATAAATATACTCTCATCTCTGAGTATACTCATATACCCATTTATTTTCCCACTTATATCATAACTTAGATAAACATTTCCCTCTTCACAAAATATCTCTGATAAAATATTTTTATAGTCATCTTTCTCTCTAGCCACACTTATGTAAAACTCTTTTGTAATCTCTCTATAAAATTCTTTTAAATCTATTAAAAGTTTTTCATCATAATTCTCTTCTGAAATTTTTTGAACTCTAAACTCTTTTTTCATATCTTCTAGTTTAAAAAAAGGTAGATTATACATCGAAAGTTTTGATATAAATCCAAATCCAAATCTCTCATAGATATTTTTATCGATTGGAGTCAAATATATAAACTCTTCTCCATATTCATAAGCTTCTTTCATGGTTTTTAAAAGAAGAGATTTCATAACTCCCTCTCCTCTTTTTTCTGGCGTTACCCCAACCCCAACAAGATAACGTCCTAAAAACCTATCTCTATCTATGGATAAATGATAATAGTTTTGATATAACATACCTACTAATATCTCATTTTCTAGGGCTACATTTGTAGTTTTCTCTTTATAAATCCTCTCAAAATACCAATTTATGTATTCAATTTCATCACAAAAAAGATCTCTCCACATTTTTTTCAATTGATTTTCTATCATGAAAATTTCACCACCTATAAAATTAAAGGTGAGCATAACTTTCTTATCTCACCTTTTAAAATTTTTATCTATTTTTTACATAAGAATATAAAGCTTTTACTCCTACACCTGTTGCACCTTTTTTAAGCCATTTAACACTACTATTAAATGAAGTTCCCGCTATATCCATATGTATCCATGGTAATCCTTCAGCAAATCCTTCTAAGAATTTAGCCGCTGTTACAGAACCTCCCATTCTTCCACCTGTATGCTTGACATCTGCAACTGTAGATTTTAATTGTTCTGCATACTCCTCAAATAATGGCATTCTCCAAACTTTTTCTCCATGGATTTTACTTGCCTTTTCTATCATATTATATTTCTCATCACAATTTGAGAATACTCCTGTAGTTAAACTTCCTAAGGCTACCATTATCGCTCCAGTTAGTGTTGCTATATCTACAATCTCAGTAACCTTTTCATTTCTTACAGCATAAGTTATTGCATCCGCTAAAGCTAATCTTCCTTCTGCATCTGTATTTATAATCTCTACTGTTTTTCCATTCATTGATTTTATAATATCTCCAGGTCTATAAGCATTTTCATTTATAGCATTTTCACAAGCTGGAACAATCGCTATAACATCTCTCTCCACTTTTCCTGCTGCAATAGCACACATAGCACCTATAACAGAGGCTGCTCCTGCCATATCGCTTTTCATTTCAAACATAGAGTCTGCTGGTTTTATACAAAGACCCCCTGTATCATAAGTTAACCCTTTTCCTATCAATCCTATTCTTTCATTCTTGTCTTTTCCATTTAAATATCTCATCACTATTAATCTAGGTTTTGTTATTGACGCTCTTCCAACAGCTAATAGTAGATTCATATCTAATCTCTCTATATCATTTTCATCTAAGATCTCTACTTCAAATCCGTATACAGCTCCTAACTCAACCACTTTTTGTGCTAAAGTAACTGGATTAATAACATTTGCTGGTTGATCAACTAAATCTCTCGCTATATCCGTAGCTTCTCCTAATAGAACAGTTTCTGAAATGTTTTTCTCCTCTCCTGAGATGAATAATTCTACTTGTAATTTTTCAGCTTTCTTCTCTTTGAACGAATCAAATGAATAGTTAACATTAGATACTATCTCTCCTAAGATTTCATAATTTGTAAGAATAGTTTTATCTGAAGATATTAAAATAGAACCTTTCTCTTTAGATAAGAAATCAAACATCACTTCTCTATAGATATCAAGGCTAAACTCATCCTCTTTTCCCATTCCAAGAAAAGCCATTGAAATCAGATACTCTCCCTCTAAAAAATCTACTTTTAATAACTCGCCTTTTTTCCCTGTAAACTCTTTTTTATCTATCAACTTCTTTATTAATTCCCTATTCCCTGCCGAGATATGCTCACAAATCTCCACTTCACCTTCAAATGTTAAAGCAACATTTAAATCATAACTTTTCCCTATCTTATTAATAACGTTAAACATAAATTACCTCCTCAGCTCTTGTATTATCTTACATACTATATTTTTTTAAAAATTTAATCGGTTGATATGACAATTTAGCCTCTCTCAAACCTAAGCTTCCAAAGTCATCCTCTCTATTTAAAAATTCAACATCTGGAAACTCCTCTCTAGCAAGAAGCATATTTATCATCTGATAACTTCCCATGTATTCAAAGTCTCCCTTCTCTATATGAACGACACCCATATTTTCTGTTAACTTCTCACCAATTGCATAAGCTACAATCCTGTTATCTACCTTTAAAACTCCACCTCTCAACTTCAGTTTCTCATAGTTATTTAAAACTCCTTCAATTCCTAGAGTTTCAGATAAAATTATCTCATCATCTTTTCTATTTTCACTCCATTTTTGTTGAAAAGCTCTAACCTCTTCAATATTACTATCTGAAATTTTTTCATATGTATACTCATATGTTTTTATAAATTTATTTACTTTATTTTTTTTCGAAGAAAATTTTCTTCCTTTTAAAAATGCTAAATCTTCTCTTAGATAGATATAATCAAAGGAATCTCTCTCCTCTTTCAATTCAAAATCACCTTCTAAAAACTGTGCATACTCCTCAGGAATAAATACTAGTTTTCCATTTTGGTTTTTTATCCATTTAACTGCATCTATTATTTTTTTCTGATTTCTCTCTCTAGAAATTGGTGCAAAGTAATACTCTTTTCCTTCGTAATAACCTCTTATATAAAGAACATCATCTTGAATTGCGTATTCTATATTTTCGCTAAAACTCCATAAATAAAAATTTGTAAAGTTTAGATCTGATGTCTCAAATCTATTTTCTAAAAATTCATTAATTTCAGCTCTACTTTCTGTTAACAATCTCTTCCAGTTCATTATTCTACACCGCCTTTATATACTATTGAAAGTATATAACAATATCTCATCTGTTGTCAAATAAAAAGAGCCAGATTTAAATCTAGCTCAAACTTATTAATTCATCTCTTCTAATCTTCTTATTCTTTCAGCTGTACTTGGATGCGTACTAAATAAATTAGCCATCTTATTTCCAGCTAGTGGTGATACAATAAACATATTTTCTGTTGCCGGTGCTGCATCCATTGGAATTCTTGTTGAGTATGATTCCAACTTTCTTAAAGCATTAGCTAGATATCTTGGATGTCCCGCTACTTTTGCTCCAAACTTATCAGCTTTATACTCTCTACTTCTTGAAATAGCCATCTGGATCATCATTGCTGCTAATGGTGCGAAAATACTTATCGCTAAAAGACCAAAAATTCCACCATGATTATCATCATCATCTCTTCTTCCACCACCAAAAATTGCAGCCCATTTTGCCATGTTAGCCATATAAGCAATAGCTCCAGCTAATGTCGCAGCTACACTTTGAATTAGTATATCTCTATTTGATACATGGCCTAACTCGTGACCTATAACTCCTGCTAGCTCATTATCATCCATCAATTCTACCAATCCTCTTGTAACAGCAACTGCTGCATGGTGCGGATTTCTTCCTGTTGCAAATGCATTTGGCTGACTTTCGTTTATCATATAGACCTTGGGCATAGGTAATCCTGCACTTTCAGCTAATTTTTTAGTTATCCAATATACTTTATGATTCTCTGGTAACTCTTGTGCTCTATACATAGATAAAACAATTCTATCACTAAACCAATATGATACAAAATTCATTACTCCTGCAAAAACTAAAGCGATTGTCATTCCATTTCTTCCACCTATAGCTCCACCTATAAATAGCAATAGGAAAGTCATTACTAGCATTAATATAAATGTTTTAAATCCTTGCATTTTTAACCTCCAGATTCTTTTTGACTTTTCTATAAAATACCATACTTTTTATATTTTGTAAATTTGCTTTTTTTTAATAAAAATATTATACTTTATATAGTGTAACAACAAAAAAGAAAAGGAGAGTTCTATGAAAAATTTAGTTATGAAAACCTCTATAAATTCATACGACATTCTTATTGGACAAAATACAATAAATAGACTTAATGAGTTTACTGAAAATTACGACAAAATACTACTTTTAACAAATAAAACTATCGGAGATTTATATGCTCATAAAGTTTTATCTAATCTACCAAAAAAGAAAACCTATACATATAAAATTGAAGATGGTGAGATTCATAAAAATATGGATACCACTATGGAGATATATTCATTTTTAATAGAAAATAATTTTTCTAGAAACTCTTTAATCATCTGTGTCGGTGGTGGAGTTATCTGTGATTTAGGTGGTTTTATCGCCTCTACATTTATGAGAGGTCTAGATTTTTTACAAGTTCCAACATCTTTATTGGCACAGGTTGATGCTAGTATTGGTGGAAAGGTTGCTATTAATCATCCACTTGGAAAAAATTTAATCGGTGCTTTTAAACAGCCAATAGCTGTAATTATTGATATTGATTTTTTAAAAACACTTCCACAGTGTCAATTTAAATCTGGAATGGGAGAAGTTATAAAGCATAGCATAATTTCTACAGATAAATCTTATCAAAAATTCCTTATAGATTCATACCGAGAGATTCTAAAATTAAAGCCTGAAGTTTTAATTGAGATGATTTATGAATCTTGTAAAATTAAAAAAGATTTTGTTGAAAAAGATGAATTTGAAAAAGCCGATAGAGCATTTCTAAATCTTGGCCACACTTATGGACATGCACTAGAAACACTTTTTGACTATGAACACATGTCCCATGGTGAAGGGGTTGCAAAAGGAATTGTATTTGAACTTCAAATATCAAAACTTTTAGGTTTTACAACTGATGTATATATAAATTCTATCATTGAACTTTTTAAACTATATAGAATCGATTCAAATCCTATCTATATAGATGAAGAGATGTTAATCAATGTAATGAAAAAAGACAAAAAAAATAGTTATAGCAAAATTAAATTTATTATAGATAAAAATGGAGTTTTTGAAAATCTACCTGTTGAAAAAGATATTATTTTAGAAGCTAATAGACATTTCAAAAATAGGATTTTAAAAGGTGTTATCGATATTGGAACTAACTCATGTAGAATTTTTATTGCTGAAGTTGAGAAGTCTAATAATAAAATTGAGATAATAACTCCTATTTTTAAAGATTTAGAAGTTTCTAGATTAGGAAAAAATCTAAATCAAACTGGTGTATTATCTAAAGAATCTATTGAAAAAACTTATGAAATAATTAAAAAATTCAAAGAAAAATCTGATTCTATGGGAGTCACTGAACTTATCGCTTTTGCTACGGCCGCTACTAGAGAAGCTAGCAATGGAAGTATGTTTGTTCAAGGAATCAAAAATGAATTTGATATAAATACTCTTGTTATTCCTGGCGAGATCGAAGCGAAGTTAAGCTTCAACGGGAATAGCAATATATACAGAGAAAAAATTGCTACTATTGATGTCGGTGGTGGAAGTAGCGAAATAACTATTGGTAACTACAATGGAATAGATTATGTTAAAAGTTTTCCAATCGGAGTTGTAAAATTAACAGAGATGTTCTTTGCTGGTGAAAACTATAACGAAGAGACACTACTTTCAGCTCGTAACTATTTAAAAGGGTTTTTCAATGAATTGAGTAAATTTAGTCAAAATTCATTTAAAATTATTGGAGTGGCTGGAACAGTAACCACAAATGTCAGTATTGTCAAAAGGCTTCCTAAGTTTATAGAAAATGAAGTTAATGGCCATGTTCTTACTAAATTCGATTTAGAAGAAAATCTTTTCCTATTTTTAAGTAAAACTTTAGATGATAGAAAAAAGATAATTGGATTAGAGCCTAACAGAGCCGATGTGATTATCGCTGGAAATTTAATTTTATTGACACTTTTAGAAATTCTAAATAAATCTAGTATCACTGTTTCTACTGTTGATAATTTAGAAGGTGGTATGGTATTAAACATATAAATATGGTATAATTTAAAAATTCATTTTAATGATAGAGGAGGTTATAATGAAACTTTTATTAGATAGATGTTCAATCGGTGGTTGAGCGAGTAAAATAGGACCGGAGGTTCTTTCAAATTTATTAAAAAATCTTCCGAGTGTGGAAGATAAAAATCTTATTGTAGGATTTGAAAAATCTGATGATGCTGCTATATATAAATTAACAGATGATATAGCTTTAATACAAACTTTAGATTTTTTCACTCCTATGATTGACGACCCGTATATATTCGGGCAAATCGCTGCTGCGAACTCTTTAAGTGATGTTTATGCGATGGGCGGAGAACCTAGAACCGCAATGAATATCGTTTGTTTCCCTGAAAAGGAAAATATTGAAATCTTAGGTGAGATTTTAAGAGGAGGAGCAGAAAAAATAGCTGAATCAGGAGCTGTTCTAAGTGGTGGACACTCTATTCACGATCCTGAAATAAAGTATGGATTATCTGTAACTGGTTTAGTACATCCAGATAAAGTTTTTAAAAACTACGGTTCTGAAGATGGGGATGTTTTAATTATTACAAAACCTTTAGGAACTGGTATTATATCAACAGCTACAAAAGTGGAAACTTTATCTGAAGATGTAAGAGAAGAGTGGATTGAAGTTATGACTACTTTAAATAAATACTCTGCTGAGATCATTAAGAACTATCCTGTTTCTGCATGTACAGATATCACAGGATTTGGATTCTTAGGTCATGCTTACGAGATGGCTGTCGCATCAGAAAAAACATTTACTTTAGAACAGGAACTTATTCCATATATTGATATTGCAAAAGATTTTGCTAAAGAGTTCTATATAAACTCTATGGGACAAAAAAATAGAAACTACTTAAACAATAAAGTAGATATATCCTCTGTTCCATTCTGGCTACAAGAGATTATGTTAGATCCACAAACATCTGGTGGACTACTATTTTCTCTTCCTTCAAAATATGCTGCAGAAGTTATGCAAAAACTAAATAACTTAAAAATAAAATCAGCTTTAATTGGAACTGTTGATAAATTTACTGGAAAATATATTGTAGTTAGATAAGGGGAAAATTATGAATAACAAACAAACTCTTTTAAGAAACCTACCAAAAGTAGATAAAATAATTGATCTACTTAAAGAGAAAGAGTT
Organism: Cetobacterium sp. ZOR0034; assembly: GCF_000799075.1. Taxonomy (NCBI): domain Bacteria; kingdom Fusobacteriati; phylum Fusobacteriota; class Fusobacteriia; order Fusobacteriales; family Fusobacteriaceae; genus Cetobacterium; species Cetobacterium sp. ZOR0034. The sequence goes on along the minus strand of NZ_JTLI01000008.1, from coordinate 89,704 downwards.
TTTTAAAGATAAACCATATAAAGAAATTTATGATGCTGTAAATGAAAGCATTAATCTTTTCAGAAAAAATATTTTAAATGAAACTATCTCTAGCTATTCATTAGATGATATAGAGATTGAGATTACTAAATCATTATCAAAAAATTTAGAATTCAACTTAAAAAGAGTTATAAATGGAACTGGAACTATTCTACATACAAATTTAGGTAGAGCTCTATTTTCTAAAGAACTAATTGATCATCTAGCTAATTCACTTGCTGGATACAGTAACTTAGAGTTCGATCTAAAGACTGGTGAAAGAGGAAGCAGATATTCTCATGTTGAAGACCTTATAGCCAAGGTAACTGGAGCTGAAGCAGCTCTTGTTGTTAATAACAATGCTGCTGCTGTTATGTTGTGTTTAAATGAATTTAGTAAAAACACTGAGGTTGTTATTTCAAGAGGAGAACTTGTTGAAGTTGGTGGTTCTTTTAGAATTCCAGATATTATGGAATTATCTAACGCTAAGTTAGTTGAAATTGGAACTACAAATAGAACTCATCTTATCGACTATGAAAAAGCTATAAATGAAAACACATCTATGCTTTTGAAAGTACATACATCGAACTACCATATCTCCGGATTTACCAAATCTGTTAGCAATAAAGAGATTGCTGATTTAGCAAAAGATAAAAACATAATCTCTATGGAAGATTTAGGTAGTGGTGTACTTGTTGATTTTTCGAAATATGGAATAAAAAAAGAACCAACTATTTTTGATTCTATCCAATCAGGAATGGATTTAATAACTTTTAGCGGCGACAAACTTCTTGGTGGTCCTCAATGTGGAGTTATTATAGGTAAAAAATCTTTAATCGATAGACTTAAAAAAAATCAATTTTTAAGAGCTTTTAGAGTTTGTAAAATGACTATAACAGCTCTTGAGTTTGTTTTTAAACAATATTGTGATGAAAAAGTGGCTGTTGAAAAAAATCCTACTTTAAATAGAATCTTAGAACCTCTAGAAAACGTTTTAGATAGAGCCAATATTTTAAAAAGTCTATTAGAAACTCTTAACATTGATTGCGACATCATCAAAACTTCTGCAATTATTGGTGGAGGTTCAATGCCTGATGCAAGTATTGAAAGTTATGGTGTTCTTATAAAATCTCTAGATTCTGTGCAATTGAATAGGTTTTTCTTAAAAGCTTCTACACCAATCGTAGGTAGAATTCAAAATGATCATTTTATTATAGATTTAAAAACTATTCACAGTGATGAGTACTCAATTATTTTAAATAGTTTTAAAGTTTTTTTAGAAAGTAGAAGTTTATGAGAAACTGGGTTATAGGAACTGCTGGTCATATTGATCACGGTAAAACAACTTTAGTAAAAATGTTAACAGATATAGATACTGATAATTCAAAAGAGGAAAAAGAAAGGGGCATGACCATTGATCTTGGTTTTGCCCCTCTCCTTACACCTGATGGAAAAACTATAAGCATAATTGACGTTCCTGGACATGAAAAATTTATAAAAAATATGGTTGCTGGAGCTAAAGGAATTGATTTTGTTCTTTTTCTTATTGCTGCTGATGATGGAATTATGCCACAAACTATTGAACATAAAGAGATTTTAAAATTATTAGGAGTTGAACACGGAATTATCGTTTTATCAAAAAGAGATTTAGTCAGTGATTCTAGAGTTTCAGAACTCAAAGCTGAAATATCTCAAACTTTTTCAGATGGTTACTTTAATAATTTTCCAATTATTGAAGTTAGTTCAAAAGATCCTCAAACCTTTAAAACTCTTTATAACTTAATTATATCTGAATTAAGTTTATTCGAAACCTCTAAACAATCTACTTCGAAGAGTTCTGATTTCTTCAGATTGGATATCGATAAAATCTATTCTCCTAAAGGAATTGGAACTATTGTTAGTGGGACCTCTATTGGAAATATTCGAAAAGGTGATATTTTAACTATTTTTCCACAAGGGCAAAAAGTTAAAATTAAAGGAATTCAAGTTCATGGAAAAGATGTCGAACAAGTTTTCTCTCATCAAAGATGTGCTCTGAATATTAGTAATATAAATGCAAAAGATGTTAAAAGAGGGGCGATTCTTAGTAATGGTTCTATTATTTATACAAAAATATTAGATGTCTTATTCTCTAAAATATATAATGGTGAAACTCCAAAGAATAATACAAAAATAAGATTAAATATAGGAACTGCTGAATATTACGGTAAGCTAAAATATCTTAAAGATGAATATTCAGATTCTATTTTCTTTCAATTAATAATGGATGAGTATATCTGTGTTGACTTTGACGATATTGGAATATTAAGGAGCCTTTCTCAGTCTACATTATTAGGTGGTATTCGTATTTTAAACCCAAATGCTGTTCCAACTAAAAAAAATAATTTAAAATATCTCAAAAAGTTAAACTATTTTTTAAATAAAAAAATCAATTTCTCTGAATATCTTTTAGATGAAGGTTTTTTCGTTTCAATTCAAAATCTAAAAAAAGAGTTTAATTTAAAAGAGATAGATCTTTCGAAAGAAAAAGATATCCTTTTATTTCATGATGAAGATCTATTGATTCATAAAAATAATTTTGAAAAAATAAAGTCAAACATATCTCTTTACCTAGAGAATTTCCACAAACAGAATCCTCTAAGTCTTGGAGTATCTTCAGCCACTATTAACAGTATCTTTTTTAATAATCTAAATATAATTAAACTTTTTCCAGAATATTTTAAAGAGGTTAATGGATTCGTTTCTTTGGAAAGTTTTAAAGTTAAATTATCTAAAGACGAAAAAAATATGAAAGATGAAATTTATTCTATTTTAAAAAAAGAAAAATTTAATGGCATTAACAAGAATAAATTAAATGACCTCTTTAAGAATAAATTGTTTAAAGATATTTTCATATATCTTTTAAAAAATAATTTTATAATAGAGATTGGCGAGATTTTTATTTTAAATGGTTTTTATAAAGAAGCTTTAACTCAATTAAATCTCTTTTTCAATAACAATGACAAAATTACTCTTGCTCAATTTAAAGATCTTTTAGGCTGTAGTCGAAAAATTGCTTTAATATATCTTGAAGAATTTGATCATAATAAAATAACTAAAAAAATAGATGATTATAGAGTTTTACTATAATTAAAAAAATAAAGGGTAGTATAATACTACCCTCTGTTTTTACTTATTTCTATTCTCTTTTGCTTTATGACTCTTCTCACTTAGATACTTAATTGATATTCCAATTAACATAAACATCAATAAACCACCATAATATAATTTAATTTTTTCCATCTGTTGAAGAACTGGAACAGTAAAATTATATCCTGCAAAAATAAAGGCTATAAATGTCATCGCTGATACTGAAATTCCAGCAAATATTGATAATGTATCATTTTTAGAAATTTGGAATGGTGATTTAATCCCTTTCTTTCTAAAGAATATGTAACTTATTCCCAAACAGAAGTATGGAACTATCAATGCCATTGTTGTCATATCATAAACTCTATAATATAACTCTCCTGCTGCCTCTCCTCCGAAAATCGTTAAAGCTATAAATAAAAATGCTAATATTGTTTGGAATACCAAAGCGTTTATTAAAATTCCTGTTTTCTCAGATTTTTTAGTTAACCAATCCGGGAATGTTCCTTCTGGTGCCTCACTGAATACTCCCGCTGCTAATGATGTACTCCATAAAATCAATGCCACCAATGTTATCAACGTGTATGCTAACCCCATCAGTTTAACAAACCACATTCCTAGTCCAATTTTATCTCCCATAAATTTAAATCCTGCTAAAACTGCATTTATTAAAGATATTTTCGAAAAATCTTCTTGAGTTCCAAACGCTGAAACAGAAATGATTCCAATCACATAAAGAGCTCCTATTAAAAGTGATGCTATTAATAATCCTTTTACAAAATTTTTCTCAGGTTCTTTTACTTGATTTACATATGGACCTACAACTTCTCCTCCTCCAAATGCAAATAGTATCCAAGAGAATGACCCCAAGGCTTTTGCTAGCTCTGTTTTAGAAGATACATCTATCGTAAACATATCAACTGTTAACTCAGTCGCACTTCCACCTGTCATATGTAAATATACTCCCGCTAATAAAAATATTAAAACTGTAAATAAAGAGATATATCCAACTGGTTTTGATAAAGCCCCTATTGCTTTCTGATATTTAACTCCAATAACCAATGATATAACTAATGCTACAAGTGATAACAACGCTGTCTCTGAATTTGACATGTTAGCATCACCAAATAATCCAAAACTTAAATATGTAGGTACTCTTGTTGCTAGTGTTGGTAGATAAAATATATTTGCTATAAAATATGACCATATCGCAAAATATGCCATTTTCTTTCCTAATCCAATCTCTATCCATGAGTATATTCCACTTGTTCTATCTTTAGCATAAGATCCAAATTCAGCCATTATCAAACATAGTGGTAAGAAGTAAAAAACAATTCCGATAACTAACATCGTGGCGGAAGACATTCCTACTTCTTTAAAATTATTGGCAATATTTCCAAATCCAAATACTCCTAAGAATATCATCATTACTAAAGATGATACAGATAGATATTTCTTGTTCATTCTCAACTCCTTATTTTTTATATTATCTTTTAAAAACAGCCTTTATAGTACCATCTTTTACATCAAAAATCAACGATTTTATTTCACTAAGTTTCTTAATTTAAAAGTATAATTTTTGTTTTAAATATTGTATAATTAAACGTATATAAATAATTATGAGGAGGAGTTTTATGATAAAAGTTAATGCAATTGGGCAAACTTGTCCTATGCCAGTTATTATGACTAAAAACGCTTTAAAAAATATAACAGAAGGTACTATCGAAATATCTGTCGACAATAAAATCTCTAAAGAAAATATTGAAAAATTCTCTAAAGAGATGGGATATTCTTTTTCTTCTAAAAGTGAAGGCGATATCTTTTTAATCCAAATAGAAAAAAAATCTTCACTTTTAAATGTAAATGAATCTGTTAAATTAGAAAATGATGATACTGTTATTGTTATAGCTTCTGACAAAATGGGAGATGGGGATTCAGCACTAGGAGAAACACTTATGAAAGGATTTATCTACACCCTTACAGAGATGGAAAATCTTCCTAAAGCTATTCTCTTCTATAACAGAGGTGTATTTTTAACAGCTTCAAATGAATCAACTATAAAAGACTTAAAAACTTTAGAGGAAAGAGGAGTCGAAATTTTATCTTGTGGAGCTTGTCTTAATTTCTATCATTTAGAAACATCTTTAGGTACTGGTTCAGTAACTAACATGTATAATATTATAGAACAACAAATAAAAGCTAAAAAGGTGATTAGACCATAATGAATATTGAAAAATTTTTAATTATAACCTTTGATTCTACTCATTTAGTTATGAAAATTGAGAAATTTTTACTTGAAGCTGGAGTTTCTGTACAAATAATTCCACTTCCTGGAGAATTAAAGTCTAGTTGTGGATTTTCTATTAAAGCTGAAATAGAAGATATACATAAAATAATTTCACTTTTTAAAGAAAATGATATTGAAGAGAATATATACAGTATCTATCTTTGTGAAAAAATTGGTTTTAAAAAAACTTTTTCCCCTTTTAATTTTTAATTTTTTATGCTATAATAATTTTATAAATTGGAAGCGGGTGAGCTACTGGTGTACTCAGCAGTCTTCAAAACTGTCTTGGCGAGTCAAATCGCTGGTAGGTTCGATTCCTACACGCTTCCGCCAATTTAAAAAATTTCAGCCTCACTAAATAGTGAGGCTTTTTTTATTACAATAAATTATATAAAAAAAGAAGACCCTGGGAATGGTCTTCATTTTTTTGACTAATTTTTTGGTTGGCGTAAATAACAACATTTACACCGTATTGTATTATATAACTGTTTGTTTGTCAAACTTTTTATATTAAATATTTTGTAAACCTTGAAGTTTGTTTATTGCATATAAAAAATTAGAATCCTCTATATGTTAAAAAATGGTTGAATTATTTATGAATTTATGGTATTATCTCTCATAAATAAACGTTCTTAAATTCACTAATTTTCATTAAATTTTATTTTAAAATTACACTTTAAGAGCAATATTATTAAGTTAATAAATACCCTTGATAAACTCAAGGGAAATTAAAGAATTACTCATATATATCCGTAATATCCATTACTTTTTATTCTATTCTATACAGTTTATTTTGCTTGATTTTATTGACTTTATCTTTTTTTCGATAGTTCATTCTACTGTTTTTTAAAATTTTTGAGTGCATTTTAAGTGCAGGCAGATAGAAATTATATATAAAACAAAAAAAGAGCTTTTCAAGCTCTTTTTATTATCCAATTTTCTTATCTATATCCTCTAATTTCTTAACTATACTGTCCATTGTTTTTTCAAAGTTTGAAACTGTTCTTTCTAACAGTTCATCTTTTTTCTTATTTGATTCCATTAAATTTTGTACTAATAAATCGTTCTGGGCATTCTGTTGTACATCTTTTGAGACATACAATTTAAAAGCTAAGATAGCTATTGCCCCCAGTAGTCCAACCTCCCTAATCATTCCCACATCTAGCTGCATTAATTCCCTCCAAATAGGTAAGCAAGTACCTTTTCTGTATTCTCATACCACCATGGGCTTACCTCAAGCGATGGTATAAGCTCATTTAAACTACATACAGCTACAAATATCAATGCTATTATAGCTATAAACAATTTAAATTCATCTATTTTTTTTATCTCAATCTCTTGTCCTTTTTCCCCTGATTTAACTCTTTTAGTAAATAGTTCTAAAACTTTAATGATTATACTACTTTTTATAAAATCACCTCCTAGAACTTTTATGGAATATATCTATAATTTGCGAAGCTTGTTGTTTATTTAATTCATCTATACTAGATACTCCAAATTCTGTTAATTTAGAATTTATTGTATCTTTTAAGTTTGATTCCAATTTATCCCTTAACAAAACTTTTTGTTTATCTGTTATACCACCTGCTGCACTTTTCTCTGAAGCAGTTGGAACAGTTGGAACAATTCCAAGTTCCTCAAATATAATTAACTTTTTTAAATTTATAATTATATTATGAAGCTCTGTATTCAATTCTAAAGGCTTACAAATGAAAGGGTATACTTTTACCTTATCTTGTAAGTTCAAGCTGATATTACCAAACACATGCGTCTCTGTGACGCTTGTAACATCAACTCTCTCAACATTAAGTTTAATACTGTTGTCATTCATCTTCTTGTAGAGCTTGTTAAATTTAATTTTATCATTATCCTCTTCAGATATGATATAGTTGAGATTTTCTTTTATATTATCCATTTTTTATAATTCGTACTCCTCTGGAATAAATTCCATTACCCAATCAGGGTTATTAACTCTAATAACAAAAGGTTTCACTTCTTCAACCTCTACACCATTTTCCTCCATTGCAACTGGGAAAAATACTAATTTGCATTCATATTGGTCCTCTGTTCCTGGTAAGAACTTTCTTTTTAAAATAGCTCCTTCATGTAACTCTGTTTCCCCAACTGTAACGACATTGGGATTTAGTGCGTAAGAATAATTATTCATACTTTTTTACCTCCAATTTTATATTTTTTATCTCACTTTCGTGATTGTAATAACTTTTTCCCTGTAACGGCTCAAAATATTTTTGGTTAAATCTATAACTATCACAATGTTTAGTCCATCCAAGGTAGCTGTTCAATGAACAGACATCTGTAAAACTAAGAACTCTTTTATTTTTAATCTTGCTTATTTTTCTTTTTAATTTTTTTGCTGTTCTTTTTCTAAGAAGAGCATAATTTCTAAAGAAACGATAACCTAAAAAATCAATCCCTCTAATATTCACAGGGAACACTTGCCAATTCTCTTTTAGTGTGAGATTTAAATTTTCACTTATATATCTTTGAATCTCTTTTCTGAGTTCGTGCAGATATTTTTTATCACTATGTAAAATTACAATATCATCACAATATCTATAATAGTATTTAATTCTGTAATTCTCTTTTATATGATGATCTAATCCACTCAGATAGTAATTTCCAGCATATTGTGACCAGAGCGACCCGATTGGCTGACCTTTGTCTCCAACTGAAAATATTATAATTTTCAAAAGTCTTAGAAGTCTTTTATCTTTTATCTTTTTTTCTAAAAGATTATATAAAATTTTATTATCTATAGATGGATAGAATTTTTTAACATCTATCTTTAAACAATACTTTGTTGCTTCTTCATTTTTTAAATCTCTCTTTATAATATCAGCTGCTCCATGTAGACCTCTTCCTGGTATGGATGCAAAAGTATTATGTATGAAATGCTTTATTAGTATGTGTTCTATCTGTAACATCACTGCCCATTGTACGATTCTATGAGGGTAGTAACTTAATTTTTTAAGTTCTCGCTCCTTTCCTCTGTCTACTATTTTCTGAATTCTATAATCAGAAGCAGTAACATAGTAAGTTTCATTTTTTAAATGCCATTCTAAATTTTTTAAATACCCCTCTGGGTCTTCGTTTAATTTCTTAACTTCTCTATAATGAGCCTTTCCTTTACGTGCCATCATATGAGCTTTTAATAGATTATCGTAGCTAGATATTCTATCATATAAATCACCAAACCTTTTCATTGTTCAAGTATCTCCTTTTGTGTTGAAAGTTTTCGTGAGTTTTCGATTTTTCATCTACCAACACACTTTTTTGTACTCTTATGTTTTGCCAAGAGGCAAGGTTTTAAAATTTAATTCTGTTTTTTTAATACACTCAACATAAGTGTGAGCACCGATATTCACATTCGCATTCGAAGCGACATTATTCCAATTCCAGTAGAACACGCCACAATTCGAGCCATTATTCCAATGACCACCGAACAGGGCGAATATTTAATATTTTTCTATTGTCATAATGTGTAGGTCTCCCACAATTTTAAAAACCTATTTTATACCACTCTAGACTTTTAGGAGTCTAGAGTGGTACTTTGAAAAAATAAAACCGCTGCTGCCGCTGCTACTCAGGACGGAACACAAGCCGAGCACCGAGATACACATGCGCACTCGAAGCGACATGAGTCCAAGCCCAGCAGAACACGCCACAAGCCGAGCCATAATACCAAGAACCACCGAACAGGGCGATATTGGTTTGCCCTTTACGGTGCGACCAGAAATTGTCGCAATAGTACGTAGAGGCAGCTCCGCCGATTGCGTTAGGCAGGAAATCAAAATCTAAAGCAGATATTCTCTCCATCCCTGTAACATATCCAGATACCTCTTTACCATCCTCAACACCCATAAGCGGATTAGCCTTAGTCAACGTATATGAACCAATTGTTCCAAACTTTGTGTAATCTCCAGTGTGATGATACCCTTCATCAGTAACATAGAATCCTGTCACATGTCTCCAAATACCACCGTAATAATCTTCAATACCTCTGTATGACATTGAAGTTTTACCATTAGTCTCTCCTCTAACTTCTAAATAACCAGTTCTATCTCCTAGAGCTATTGTGTCTCCTGTCGTTAGTTCAACATATCCATTATCAACCACAGTTTGATAATCATAGTCTACTTTTCCTCTTCCCGCAACATCTTGAGAATTAAGAGATTGGAACTCAACTAAGAACAGAAGTGTTACTGCTGCTATTCCATATTTGCAATCTATACTAAATCTAGTATTTCTACCTTGTCTAGATTTATCAAGTGCAGCCGCTTGTGTTATAGACCTTGTAGGTATAACTCCAGCTATACTTCTCATTTGATTATTTGCATCAACATAACCAGGGAATGCCCCCATTGTTCTATAAGGTGCAACTGAGCCATCTGGATTCTTGAAATAAGGATGAACCTTAAATCCTGCTCTTATGTTACTTCCGTATTTATCAGGAACAGTGGTATCTACTTCATATCGTGGCTTTCCAGTTGAACTATATGTAACTCTATAAGCGTAAGCTGGTATCTTAACCATTACGTCTCCATCTGTTCCAGTTAGATTGGCAGCACTGCCATCTGTCTTCTTAGATGAGTCAGTTTTGTGAAGCTTGTACTTTAAAGCTCCAGTTGTTGTATCTGCAACCCATCTACCCATATCTTTCCAAGGGTAAACAGAGTCAAAATTTGATGAGTAAGTTTGATTCAAATGAGGCAGATGTGCCTTAGTTGGTACTGTTAAATCTATTATTGCCATTATTCCTCCTTAATATACAAATCCGCTTGGATTTGCTTCTGTTGTATCGTGAATTGGTGTATATAAACTTTCTACTTCTATTAACTTTGGACTAGAATTTATATCCTCTATCATGCTAGATATTAGAGCAGGATCCGCAGAGTTTTGAACTTCTACAGTAACTATTCTAATATCTTTATGAATGCTAAATCCAACTGTGTAGTTTTCACTAGCTATTCTAACTCCACTTTCTAGCTCTACTCCAGCAACTGGAGCTGAGTGTGGCATGTTTAGATAGAAAGGTGATTCCACATCTCCATTCAGTGTTTTTAAACTTCTTTCTGAAGTTTTTTCCACAAAATTTTGAAGCCCTGGGCTAGAATTGTCTGGAACTTCTGCTCCTATAGATATTATTTCATCTTTGAAATAAACATCTCCTAAAAGATATTCTCCATTCTGATATGTTCCTTTGTATCTAGAACCTATGAGCCTTTTGTAATCATCGTGCATATGAGCATTAATAGCATCCTCTAAATCATAGATAGTTACATAGATTTTCTTTTTATCTAGAACCACTGTCACTGTTACATTATCTGTGATTCCAATTATAAAGTCTCTTGCTTTTTCTACGATATTTCCTGAAGATCCTGGAGGATATATCTCTCCTGTTCCATCATTTACATAAGCAAATAGAGTTTCTGAAACTCCATCTATCTTTGCAAATAATCCCACTTCACGAATATTTACAGAGGTTTTGAAATCCTCATTTGTAAAAGCTCCTCTGATATTAGTTTCACCACTTTCAGTTTTAGTGACTGTAGTAATTCCGATGTCCATATATGTGTTTATCAATTTTGTTAAAGTCTTAGCTGTTTCTATTGTTATAAGCTCTCCAGTTCCTATTTTCATAGTTGTAAACTGCAAAGCCTTTCCTGCAACAATAGCATCATTTAAAAGCTTTAATCCGCTATTCGTTATAACTATTCCACCTGTTTCCACTATTTCACCTCCCTGTTTATTGTCCTACCATACGTATGAACTACACCATACGTGTTGAGAGAAGAGTGGTCTTTTTGAATAAATATTATCCCATCTAATGTTGACCTTGCATTTTTAAAAGCATTAGCTAATTTAACTAATTCTGTTATATCTCCGTTAGCTGGAACTTTACTTCTAGAAAGAATTCTAAATGTAAATGGCTCTCCATTATAATGAAACCACTCTAGAACTTCTGCATCTCCAACGATTGTCTTTATCGCAGATTCTACTGCTCCAGCGGTTCCTTTTCTAACATGATGTTTATATGATTTTTTTATCATGTCTATTTTTTTCTCTTGTGTAAGATTTGGATTGTAGAACTCTACATAATGTTGCCATGCTAATTCATCTAGAATAGAATCATTTAACTTCTCCATATCTTTATAGGTATTCAAAGTTTCTATTGCAGGTTCTATTTTTTCTAAAACTTCAGAAAATGCAACGGTAACAGCATTCAAATTTTTATATTTCTTTAAGTTTTCTGGAAGCAAGAAAACCACATCACTTTTATTCAATCTCCTTACCTCCATACTTAATGTTTTTAGACCCTAGACTAGCAACCTGTGTCTTGCTTAAACTCACACGAACAGGTGATACTATGTCAACCCTTTTAGCTCCTGCTGCGATAATTAAAGCTGTTAGTCTATCAGGGTTTATATCTCTACCCAGTTTTTCGCATTGCCACTTTATATAATTCTCTACTGAAGTTTCTATTGCAGCCCTAATTTCAACTTCATTTATAGAGCTGTCGTCAACTATATAATATGTTAAATCAATGTTATAACTAACCGCACCAGGCTTTGTCGGCTCAACATAATCAGTTAAAGGCCTGACTTCTTTTGCATTCAATGCAGAACCAACAATATTGAGAACTTCCTGAGATGGAATCACTCCATCTTCAAGAAGAGGATACACTTTAACAATTCCAGTCCCTTTAATAGTATCTATATGTACATCAACAATTCCATGATGGGCATTTTTGGTATGATAGATATATGCCGCCTCCGGACCTGCAACGCTTTTAGAGGCGGGATTTGTTCTAGTTTTTTCTCTCAAACTATCGTCCGATTCCACATCTACACCGCCAGCCGTTTCGGTTAAGTTTGAAACTTTTTGCAAATAAGCAATAGGATCTACTATATTGACAATTTCTCCAATTCCAATCCCGTTCCCAGAAATACCCTTTGTTGAGCACTGGCACTCTATATCTATTTCTTTTTGCCCGATTCTCAGCTCGGAATCGTTCATCGTTTCAAAATACAATCCAAACGCTTCTGTTTTGTGGCGTTTTGGTATAACAACAACTCCATCGAACGATTTCGAGAATGTATATCTAATCGTTGTTATAGCTCCTTTTGCATCTTCTCTAGCCTCTCCAACATTCTCGGCGATAGCTTCTAAATATTCAGCTTTTGAAAATCTCAAAAGATTCATTTTTCCACTGTTGTCAATTTTTGATAACACTAAGCAAAATATAAATGTTATATAATCAAGAAAGTCTGACATTGGGTCTCCTTGCTCAATCTTGCTTCCAAATATATTTATATAAGCTTTTTCAAGCTCATTTCTAATTACTGCAGGGTCATAATCAACAAACTTAAAATCACTCATCTATTATTTCACCCCTTACAATCACAATCATTTTTCCATCACTCTCGCTACTAGTATCGTAACTGATACTATCTACTTTGAATCTAGTTTCATCGCGTTCTATTTCATCCATTACGATAGATGCCAACACAGTTTTTATATAATCCGTATTTTCATCAATTAACTCCGAATCAATCCCTTTACCTCTATTCAACGGCACATTTCCTTTTACTCGTGATAAAATATTTTCAATATTTTGAACTATTTCTTCACTTCTGGTTTTTTTAAATTTGTAATTTCTAGTAGATGAAATATCGAAGTTTATCTCTATCATTAGTTATACTCCTTCAACGTGACTTCCAATTCCATAAACATAACAGTTCCAATTGGCGAAAACTTTTTATGAATTTCTTTCAAATCGGTAATAACAAATTTACCCTTGCTTTGCATTCCTAAAACAAATCTCAACACTTCGCCTTTAGTCATGTATCCTTCTAATTCTTTTGCCGCACCAAGAGGATTCACTCTAAAAGTTGCACTAAGAATGATTTTAAATGTTAGATCACTCAATCGTGGATTTAAATATTCTAGTTTAGCTTTATTTTTTATTATTTGATGACTCGCATACTCTACACCTCTTGAAACAGCTAGGTCATTTATTGTCTTAACATATTCAGAACTAACTACAAACACGGTTTTTCCTAAAGCTCCAACTATCATTTCGGTACTCCTGTATCACTTGGTCCACCTTGAACTCCTCCATGGATGTGTTTAATCAACGATATTGCTTGAGCTATCACATCTTCTAAAGATTTGATTATTCCTTTAGCTGTTATGGTATCTGTATTCTCTTGTGGCCCTTCTATTTTTATTAAATTTGATTTCAATAGAATTTCATTTTCAGCCTCTATAATAATTTTATTTTTACTATATATTCTAAATGTTGAATTTTTAGCATCGAATTCAATTAAGCTCCCGTCTTTGAATTTTGCTACTTCTTTATCTTCTATGCCTTCGTCTGGTTTTGGAAATGCTTTAGTATAGCCACTACCTATATAATACCCAGCTCCATTTTTATCCAACAAACAAACACCAACTTCTTCTAGCTCTGGCATCGAGTAGTCCATTCTACCTGTTGTTCTGCCCATCACTACAACTAATTCTCCGGACTGTTCACCTGTATCAGGAAAAACACACCTCACAGAGCCCTTATCATGATTCAAAATAGAAACTTTACCAGCTCGCCACATTAATATCCCTCCAAACATCTTCTTATAGTTAGAGTTTGTTCATATTGAGCAAACTCAGTTGTTATATCCGTTATAATGTAACTCCCATCAAACCTTCCAAAACTATGCAAAGATATAACATCTGAGGCACTCAGTTGTGTTTCTGTTCCCATCAAAGTTACACTTCCTAAAGTTTCTGATTTATTTTTTTCACGCAACTCCTTTTCAGCAACTTTAAGCAAATATTCTTTTTTTTGTTGTAAAGTTTCCCCTGGAACAGCTGCATCATAATTTAGAAATAAAACTCTTTGAGTATTTTTTTTATATCCTACTCTATTTTTAGTTTTAAAAGTGTGCTCTATGTTTTCATCGAGAATATAATCATAGTATGATATTTTGCAAGAACTATAAGTGTCTGCATCTTGGATGTTAAAACTATAGTCTTTGCAATCTAATTTAGATAAGCTTATCTGAGGATCTCGTTTTTCATACTCCGACTCTTCAAACAATATCAATCTATTGCTATAAAGTTTTACCGTTACACCCGCCTCTCGACACAACCTTTTTAGTAAAGTGTAATCACTTTCTAATTTCTGCTCAACTCTTTTATATGTTCTGTTAAAATCGAAATCACATTCAACTTCTATTCCACATTTTTCAGATATATCTTTAGCTATCTCTTCAAGAGTTACATCTTCCCAGCTTTTATACTCTCTAGAATCCATTATATTAGATGCTATATCTACACTGACTCCTCTCAAAGTAACGACTTGAGGCGGACCATTATATCCAATATCATCAATATAGAAATCGCCTAAATTATGCTCGATAATTCCTGTTTTTTTCCAATCAATCATTTGAAATTTCACTTGTAGTTTATCGCCTTTTAGCGGAGCCCACGAACCCATCCAAAGACCTTTACGGTCCTCAAGAGTCAATTCTATCGTGTCAAACTCATTGATAGAATCTCTATATGAGCATCCTAATATTGATTCTGTTATTTCAGAAGTTATATCTTGACCTTCATATATAATTATTAATTTACTACGCCTAGCATACTGCTCAACGCCTCCAAGGTGCAATATTTCCATTCTCAATCACCTCTTCGCTAGCTGGAATCAAAAGTTTTACTCCAGCTTCAAAAATAAAAGTTCCAGAATATTCTGTATTCGCTTCTATTATTTTACTCACAGCTTTGCTATCTGAATAAACTTTATAAGCGATTATGTCAAATGTATCTCCGAAAACTGTTGTATAAACTTTATCTGCCATTCCCTCTCCTTTTTTTAGCTTTTTTCATCTCTTCATACCTTTTCTCAAACTCTCTAGCACTAATTTCTCTATCTTTTTTTAATACCTCTGCAACTCCTTTTGAATCATTTGCATAAATAACTGGTGCATAAGTGTAATTGATAGAATCAGAGTAAGAGTTGCTTGTATCTCCTTTTTTATCAAATGCTCCTATTAACTCTCCAGTTTTTTGCCACAATCCAAAACTTCTTTCACTATTATCGTGAGGTATTATAGTTTCTGAATAAGCTCCTTCTCCAACCATAGCAAGTGTTGGAGCTGATACAAATACACCTTCTGCAAACCCAGGTATATTTTTTAAAAAAGATTTTCCTGCTTCAGCTTTATCAGAGAAAAAACTAAAAGCTTTCTCTTTTAAATCAATCAACTTTTGAAACTTTTCAGTCATCCATCCAAATACTCCGTCAAGTGCCTCTTTTAATCCATCTTTAAAGAGATGAGCTTTATCTACCCAACTTTCAAAAACATCTGATGCTTTACCTTTTATAGTGTCCCAAAGTTCCATAACTGGCTGACAATACTCGATTACAGATTGCCATAGCTCAGCACCTTTAGCTTTTATTTTGTCCCAGTTTTTATACAGAGCATATCCAGCTCCTATCAATGCAACTATAGCTGCGATATACCAAGTTATCGGATTAGCTAAAAGAGCTATACCAAATTTTGCTATTGCAGCTCCAGCAATTTTTAATCCCGATGCTGTAGCACCTCCTACTATTTTAAATCCTGCACCTATTTTACTTAACCCAGTAAGCATATAACCACCTGCAAGTTTTGCTCCGCCGACAATTTTTCCTATACCTCCGATAACAGTATTTCCTAAACTTTTAAACCCACCTGCAACCTTGCCGATTCCACTTAGAATCTTTGTTCCGAAAGCCTTTTCAGTTGCAAATCCAGCTATCTTGGTATAAGTAGCATAAGCAGATATTCCTAGAGCAACAACCTTTAAAGCTGCCCCTAAAGCTATCAGTGAAACAGAACCATACGTAAACACTTTGAATAGTGTGCTGAATGTTTTTGGATTTGCTTTTTGGAACTCATATATGCCATCCATAAGTCTATTTATATTTATAATTAATTTTTCTAGCTCTGGAAATATAGCTTCACTTGCTCTTCCTGCAGATAGTTTAAAGTTAGCTATTAAGTTTTTCATTTTGTTTTCAATCGTCTCTGCACCTGTATCGTACTCTTCATCTACCGACCCTTTTGCTTGGTCACCCTTGACTTTACCTAAGTTATTTTTTAGATTATCCAGAGATGTAGCTATATTAGAAACACTTGTTATTGATTCTTTACCAAAGAACTCTTGCAATATCGAAAGTTGAACGTCACTTTCCTTTATATTTCCTAATCTTTCAAAAAAATTAACAAGTGTCCCTTCTCCATCTTTTTGCATATTTTTAGCCAAGCCTTTTGGAGTCAACCCCATTCTGTATAATATATCTTTTTGTTTGTCCGTTGCATACTCGCCTTTTGTAAAAGATGTTATTATATTCTTCATCCCTGTTGCAGCTTTATCAGAGTCAATACCCATATCCATTATTGTTGCTCCAATTGCAGATGTAACTGATTTTGACATTCCAGCTTTAGTCCCTGTTGCTCCAAGCCTTTTTGCAAAATCAATCAGTTCAGCTGCTCCTGCTCCAGTTGTATTACCTAAATAATTCAACTGATCCGCAAACTGCTCTAGCTCTGAATAAGATAGCTTGAATATTTTTTTTAGAGCTACAAAATTACTTATAGCTTCGTCTCTAGCCATATCCATAGCTATTCCACCTTTAACACCGAGTTCAACTATTTTCATAGCTTCATCTTTATCTGTTATTCCAGCTTGTCCAACAGAAGCTGCCCCTACAAAAAGCTCCTCAATATCTACAGCCATTTTCTTTTCTCTGATTAAATTTTCTAACCTTGCTTTGAACGCCTCTTCATCTTCCTCATTTTCAAAGTTAAACATCCTTTTAACTCCTGAAAATGCAGCTTGTTGCTTAATTCCTTCATTTGCCATCAAACTGACAACTCCAACGCCAGCTGTTCCAGTTGCAATTGATTTTGTTCCAGCCGATGAAAGTTTCTGTGAACGCTCTTGCAATCTTTCTGACTTTGAGTATAAGTCTCTAGCTTTTTTAGCTCTATCTATCTCACTTGTTAAACTTTTATATCTTTTCTCTAGCTCCTCTAACTCTTTAGCTTCTTTTGACATGTTATCTTTAGCTTTTTTATGAGCTTCACTATTTTTTTTATAATTTTCTTCAACCTTTTTCAATCCGTTTTCTAATTTTTTATGCTCTGTTGATAATTTTTTATTCTCTTTTATCGTGTTACCAATTTGTTGCTCTAACTTTTTATTTTCAGCACGTGAATTTGTGAGAGCTTCTTTTTCTTTCTTCAAAGCTTCGCTGGAGTCTTTTAACTCTTTTCTATTCTGCTTATATCTCTCTTGATTTTTCTTTAAAGATTCTGTCAATAAAGCTTGCTCTTTTCTCAGTTCTCCTGTAGGGTCAGAGGTATTCTTTATTTCGTTTCCTAGTTCTTTTAGTCTATCTTTTGTTTTATTGATTTGGTTAGCTTCATTTGATAAAGATTCTTTTAAATCATTATGCTTTTTCTTTTTTTCTTCATATGCACTATTTAACGACTTAATCTCACTCTTTGACATTGCATGTTGCTTATTCAAAGTTGCTATCGTCTCTGAATTTGACTTCATTACCTCTTCCAATTGAGACATCTTATTTTTAGTGAGCTGAATCTCAGCCTCTGTTTTCTTTAACTCTTCGCCCCATTCAGCATACTTTTTAGGGTCTACACTTCTATTCAATCTTTCCATCGCCACTTGAGTTTCACTTTGCTGTGCCTCTAATGAACTTAAATGCTTATTTAAAGTTTGTAAATTGTCGCTAGCTTTTGAAAATGCAGTTGAAAATCCAGCTCCTATCGTTGCTCCAATCCCAAAAGATATTGCCATTTTTTTCATAAAAA
Organism: Cetobacterium sp. ZOR0034; assembly: GCF_000799075.1. Taxonomy (NCBI): domain Bacteria; kingdom Fusobacteriati; phylum Fusobacteriota; class Fusobacteriia; order Fusobacteriales; family Fusobacteriaceae; genus Cetobacterium; species Cetobacterium sp. ZOR0034. Next base: position 71,368 of record NZ_JTLI01000008.1, on the reverse strand, counting down.
CCTCCAAATAAAAAGCTACCCAGTTTGCCTGAGTAGCTAAATACTACACCACTCTATTTATTTATTTTTTTTGCAACTTCTATAATAGGATCTATCCACTCAACGAGGTTATATATCGGCATTTTCAACCACTCTGAAATACTACTATTTCCCTCTTTTGCTAAAATTATTATTGTTTCTCTAAGATTTTTGATATTAGATCCTCTACCGCAGAACCTGAGAAAAAACCCCTCACTCTTGATGTTATTGCTAAAAAGTCCTTTCCAGAAAGTTTATCTCTAAAATCGTTATAGTTATATTCAGTCATTTTCGCTGCAACATAAAGTAAGAACGCTTTCGATTCTTCTAATTGTCCCGTTGGAAATATTCCACCAGTGACAAGAAACTCTTTTTCTGCATCAATTATAACTCCGGCAGTAAATTTACTTTCGGTAATATCTAACTCTGTAATTGTTTTTTCCCCAATCGTTATTGGAGTAGCTAGTTTTAACATTGATTTCAACTCCTTTTAATTTTTACCCATAGCTGCTCTAACTTCTGCTAGATAGTCAGTTCCATCAACTATATGTTTCATATTTAATTTATCTATCTCTATATGAGTTTTTCCTTTTCTTGTAACTTTTATAAAGTCAACAGTAAACTCGTTATTTGTATCTGTTGTTTTAGCTACAGCCATTTTACCCAACCCAACCTTTTTAGGCCATGCTCTAACAGCTATCGTAACAGGAACTACAGCTATCTGCTTTGTAGAAGGATCAGTTTCTTGAAGTGCTCCTCTAAGTTCTAAGGCGTAGCATTTAGGTGCTGTAAAGCTCAAATTTTGGTCCGTTTGAGTTCTAAAATTCAAACTCATTGACATTGCGTCGGTGTGCCCCAGAGTTATCGACTCTATAACCCCGGCTATTCCAGCCCCCTCGATACTCTCTGTCATGAACTGGATGTCAGGAAGGGTTGCATCAACCATTCCTGCTAATACAGTGCTTCCATCCACGAAGCACTGAAAGTTTATTATTTTTTCTGGTACATTTGCCATTTTTCATCCTCCTATCCGAATAGTGTGCTGAAGTAACTTACATCTAACTCTTGCATAAACAGTATATCCTCGCCAGGTGATGGAGGAGTAAAGTATATTCTAAACACCATCTTCCCATCCATAAGGTCTGTAGAAGGATTGTCTTCGTCTCTAAACTCTACCCTCGCTCCTAATAAAACACCTTTATTTGTCAAGCCGTTCAACCAGATATTCGCACTATCTATTATCGTTTGAACCAACACTTTATTCGCAGGATCATCTATCTTTTGCCAGTATGTTTGAACCAACGAGTTCCCAACCCAGTTAAACATCATTCTTGTAGATATAAACGAGTCTTTTGGGTCTGTCACATCTGGATAACAACCCGTTCTATTTCCCCAGCTATTCCATCCGCCGATGAAGTTTAGAGCTGTCGTTATTCCATTTCCGTTTAAGTAATTAGCTTCGTCAACTCCAAGTAGTACTGCCTCTCCAGTCTTCAAACAAGCTTTGTCAGCTTTTAAAGATTTGTTCGAAGGTGATTTATATGGAATGTCGTCATTCTCAAAAGATAACTTTTGAATTATACAAGCTATTTGAGTACTTAAATGATATTGGCTATCGCCTAGTGCAACCTTTGGATAATTCACACTCATAAACGTTGATATTAGATTGTTTGATGTTTTTTCAGCTGGAGCATCCGTATATGTTTTTACCGCATCTGTGTCTATATCTACAAGTGCAAACCCTTTGAAACATCCATTTATTAAACTTGCTTTAGTCTCCATCACCGCAGCTACTGCTGAATCTGTTGAAAACTTCGGTGCTAAAATTAAAGTTGGTACAAGCCTATACTTCGGGAATACAGAAGATATTAATTCCAATCCTTTTTTCTTCCCTGTCCCAACCTCTATTCCACCAATTATATTTGCAGGAGTCACAAGTGTTGTATCCAACATGTCATAACTAACAGTTATCTCTCCTGGCAAATCAATAGTTTTAACTGCTCTTCCATGAACCTCAACTCCAAACTCTGTACTTTTAACCTCCACTACTGGAGTTATTAACATGTATCCTTCATCATCAAACTCTTTTATTAGATCGTTATAACCTGTTACCTCGACTGTATCTGGCAAGACTCCTAAGTTGGTGATTTTATACACTCCATTTAATCTTTTTACTTTTTCATCTGTAATGGTTTTCTTATGCGTCTTCGGGTCTAACACGTTTATCATTACAATCGGGGCCATTCCAAATTTACTGAAGTGTGCGTCTATAGCTTCACATAGAGTGAACTTCTCAAAGTCAGTACTTGCACCAAAGTTTTTTACAGCCTCAGCATATGAATAACATAATATAGGTTCATTCACATTGTGCTTTTCACACATATTTACTGGAGCTGTTCCAACATACACCGGAGTTACTCCAGATGTAACGGAAGCTATAACCGAAGTTGGATTCTCTTGAGTTCTTATTCCGTGATTCATTACTTGCCTCCTAATTTATTTAATGTTTTTTTAAAAACAATATTTTCTATAGTTCCATTTTTTTTAATCAACTGTTTCGCTAAGCCCAACTTACTTACAGGAACAAACAAACAACTTATTCCATATTTCTCCACAAGAGCATTCAATCTATTATCGAACTCTCCTGCAAATACAGTTCCATTATTCAATCCTTCGTTGAATAATGTGGGCCCTACATACACGAAAGCTTCAGCTTCTACTTTTTTTTCTTCTACTTTTTCTGAAACTTCAACCTCTTCTGACGTTTTTCTCTTCGCCATCTCATCCTCCTGTATAATCCACTCTAGGTGAACTAAATTTCATTCTTGCATTAGCTACCCAATAAGGATATGGTTGTTCATCATCTACCACAAACTCTGCAATATCTTCATATGCAAAGTAATCCCCAATTATTTTTTGCTTAGTTATTTCATTTATAACCCTCTCCACTAACAACACCAACCCTTTATATCCATCAGTTGGATTTTTGTTGTAGATTGCAAAATAAAAATCAAAGTATAAATATCTTTCTTCTGGTGCATCCGAGCCCTTGTTAAACCTTATAGCTACAGCCGGTATCTCATCTGTTGCTGTATTTGGTGGTAAAAATCCACTAAATATCTTTGCAGGTCTCTCGCCTTCATGCTTATCCTTTGTTGGAAATTTTAAATCTTTTGTTTTTTCTTCAATAAATATTTTTAAAGCATTTTCTAAAGTCCCTATATTCATCTTTTATACCTACCCAACATATATTCAACCTCGCGGCTTAATCTAACTTCTAGATTTTTACTAATAAATTCATCCAGCTCTTTAGTTATGTTTTGATTTCCAATCATGCCAGGAACCGAGGCTCCATATTGGAGCTGTATCGGTAACCTTGCTTTTCCTTTTCTTTTGAAAATTCTGATACTTTTCATGCCACTTGGATTTTTCCCAAAGTCTTTAACACTTGAAATAAAAGCTTTTTTTCTTACTGTGTAACCTTCAAGTTTACTTACTGCAACTTTTAATTCTGTGCCACTTGCTGCTATTTTGAATTTTCCTAATGGCAACACTGGAGACCTTGAAGTTATCGACGCAAAGGGATTGTTCCATGTAGCTTTTTTTATATCCAAAGTTTTCTCTACATCTTGATTTTTGATATGATACCCTTTTGTTACTTGCTTTTTGATATGATTTTTAGCTTTTGCTGTAGTGTGGTTAATGGCTCTTGCTGCAACTCTTTCCATGCCATTTTTTATTCCGCCCAACATTTTTGCAGCTTCCATCAAATTATTTCCCGATACTTCAACCATAAAACCTCCATTTCGAACGCGTTCGAAATTAAAAACTTAATATCCTTCAATTTCCTCAAGTTTGAATTTCATCATGCCAAACTCTACACCTCTATTTGTAATTAGATATTCAACACCATTAACCTCCATAGACCTATGTGGCTTGTATCTATTATATATTTTTTCATCGTATCTTAAAAATAAAGAGTTTCCATCAGTTTTTGTCAATCCCTCTTTAGAAATTTTTCCCTTTGCTGACATTTGGGATTCCATTATTAGAATCCCGTTTATTTTGATTTCATCAATTTCTAATTCTTCCATCATCTCATCAGAATCCATAAATATATCCACATCTTCCTCAAACAGCTTATTCAGTTTCAATTTCTTTACCTCTGCCTTTCCCTTTACCTCTACTCCCTTTATTATTTTTTACAACTTCTTCTATACCTTCTGTGATTTCTTCAACTTTATTGTTACTTATATTTTTATCGGTGCTATTGTTTTCGTTGTTTCCCAATTCTTCCAACACTTCAATAGCTCCAAGAATTTCTAACCGTATAGCTTCATCTTTTTCTAAAATTAATTCAGAGTTTTTCTTATAAACATCCCCTTTATAAAATACCTGTTTTAAAACTTTTACCTTTTTCACGGTTACCTCCTTATAAAACTCTCATCATTGCCCAACCTTGAGCGTCATTCGGTATTATTAAAGGTGATGAATAATATCTCAATTCGTCATCTTCCTCATCTTTAGTTCCGTACTGAACTTTTACATATTCCGTAGCTACAATAAGCGTCTTTCCAGTCCCAACTTTTGCTCTTACTGGAATCGCTCCATAATGAGTTCTGAAACTCTTTTTCTTTACCATTAAAGCTGTCCCTGTTGGTAATAAAGCTTCCTCCGCTTCACCTTCAACTTGGCTCCAATCCATATAAGAAAATATTCTTAGATTTAATTCAGGAATAAATCCGATGTAAGCTACACTATCATCAACTTTATCAGGGTCAAACACAAAAGAGTGACCCGTTGTACTTTTCATAGCTTCTTTTATTCCGTTATTAGCTAAGAAATGTCCAACCACATCTGGTGTTATAATTAGATGATCTGTTACAATTCCTGTATCTTGCTGAATTTTCAGCTGTCTTTCTCTCAGTTGAGGAACGATAGGAGCATCTGGGTCAGACCACTTCTCTCCCGTGCTCATTATAACTTCATTAAATTCTCCATATGATATACCCTCAGCTTTATCAGTCGGAAGAGTCCCTGTTGTTAACAATTTTGCTAACATCCAAATTTTAGTTCTTAGCCCTATTTCCTTTAATTCTCTTATATCTTCCTTTAGCCCTTTCAGTTGAACATTTGTGTACGAAGCTGTTGTTCCATACTCAGTCTCTCCGAATTTTTGAGCTAATAAACTTTCTTCTGTAATCGGTTTATAAGGTTTAATCATCCCTGGTTTGTATAAAGCTTGTTCGAATGCTTCATTTCTAACTAATTTCCCATTTTCTCTTCTTCCAACTAATGGAACTCTTAACCTAGAAGCTGATTTAGTTTGAATTTCGAATTTTTCTGTTTTTTCTGGTTTTTCTGCTCCTATTAATAAATCATATAAAAACATCACCGGTGCTTTTACTTGTTTAAGTGCTAATATTAGTGTTTTTTGATCCATTTTTCCTCCTATTTTTTTAATTTATTCAGCAAAAAATATTCCTGTTTCTTTTCCTCTAACAATATAATCTAGAATTGTTTCGCCATCTACTTCTGGACAAACACATTCTTTGAAGTCAAATCTCCCCTTAACATAAACAACTAACTCATTATTTTTTAGGTTAACTTCCGAATCGTCTGCGACAATTCCAAACATATTTGCTGCTGTTGTTGCTTTTTTCATTTTTTTTGCCATTGAATCAAATTCAACAATTGTTCCTGCTTCATAAATTCCAACTTCTGCAGGTAATCTGTATACCGCTGGAGTAATATCATTTCCAACCACAAGTTCTTTTGTTTTTATTACCGTTTTCAACATGTTTTACATCCTCCTTACGCTTCGTTAAAATCTTTTAAAAATTTAGCCATTTTCTCATCATCTGAAAGCTGAGTAGAACCTTGTATTCCACCTAGATTTAAAGCATCTTGTGCTCTTGCCCCTAAATTAAGGGGATCTACTCCACCTTGATTCGCAATGTTTACATCTTGAGACTGCACTTTCATTTTTCCGTTCAATAAAATATCTGCAGATACTTCTTCTAAACTTTTAAAGTTTACATACTTAGCATTTTCTATAAGTGCAGGTGCATTTTCGATATTTATAACCACTGCATTATTTGAGAATTCATCTAATTTTTTAATTCTCTCTCTTTCTTTTGCTTGACCTTGCGTTTCTCCCTCTCCAAATATTTGATTATAAACATCTGGGTGTTGAGATTTAAGTTGTTCTTTTGTCATAAATTCCTCCGTATCTTTATTTTTTATTTTTACATAGTTTAAATAATCTTGCATATGAGTTAGCATTTTCATATTTGTGTTGCCGTTGTTAGATGTTTTGTTAACCTCTGTTATAAATCCTTTTTCTAAAGCTTGTTCCGGAGTTAAATATGGCTCTTCGTCCATCAATTTTTCTAGTTCTGCTTTATCCAGTTTTGTTACATCGCTATAAATTTGCACTACATCATTTTTTATTTGATTTAAACGTTCTATTGATTTTTCCAACTCTTTAACTCCACCAAAAGCCATCGTGAGAGGATTATGAACATAGAACATTGTTGCTGAGTTCATAACTCTTTTCTCTCCACACATTGCTATAACCGTAGCTATCGAGCCACATATCCCATCTATTTCTACAATTTTTTTAGCTTTATGATTTTTAAGCGTGTTATATATTGCAATACCAGCACTAACCAATCCTCCTGGAGAATTAATTCTAATTGTTAATTCATCTATTTCTCCATATTCTAAGAGCTCTTCCGCTAATACTTTTTCCGAAACCCCCTCTTCCGAGAACGTTTCACCTATAACTCCATACAGCAATATCGTAGCTTTCTTTTCGCCGGTTTTATAAAGACTAAATGCTTGACTCATTTTTTAACTCACCTCTCTTTTCACTTTCGATATGTCTTTGCATATTATTGGCTTCGAAATCTCCGCCATTCAACTCTCTAGTTTCTCTTTCTAAAGTTGAAATCCCAACTTTAACTTTTGTCACCGCAGCATTAACTTCTTGAACTGGATTTAATTGACCTTGAACAGGTCCATACCATTCTGCCTTTTGATAACACTTTCTATATAAAATATTTTCATAACCAGGTAGCTTAAGCATTCCTTTAGCTACACATTCATCTAGAAATTCCTCATAAATAGGTTTGCAAAAGTCAGATACAAGCCAACTACGTCTCATAGAATACATTTTCCATACTTCAAGCAGTGCTGCTCTGGAAGCTGAATAACTCGCCGTAAAATGTGTTAACAGAATTTCATAAGGAATCTCTAGTGCTGCTCCAAGCTGCCTAAGAAGAGTTTTCACAAATTCTTCAAAACCAGCTCCATTCCTATTTGGAGCCGCTAGAACAATATCCTTCCCTGGCGGAAGTTCATTAATTGTTCCATAACCCATTTTCACTATATAATCCTTATCATTTTCTTTATCAGTCTCAACGTTATCTAGCGGGTCTTGACCTTCTGGTGTAAATGTATCTTCCGAAGCGTTTTTTATAAATACTGAAAATAGTGCTGCGACTGAGGCAGAAGTGATTTCTGTAGCTGTATATTCAGACAACTGGTATAGTAGCTCTATAACAGGAGCTAAAATCGGCACTCCTCTTCTTTGCCCTATTCTTTCTTTCTCCATTACACACAATACATTTCTTCTCCCTGATTGTTTACCTCGAGGTTCAACTCTAACTGTTTCAGATGATGTATTTGACTTGGTGAAATGATACCCAATTATCTCTCCATCTTCTGATATTTCAACACCATTTTTTATTCTATCGCTTGCTCCACTAGGATTTTGACATCTAGTTGAATCCACAAGCTTTATCTTTAAATCGAATAATTGTCCCTCTCTTTTTTTCAGAGGCAAAAGTACAAATGTTTCACCATACACAAGTTGATTTATGAGAACAAGTGATTGTATTTGATAAAAATTTGAAAAATTCTCTATATCGCATTCATCTGTAAACATTTCCCATAATATGCTTATTTCCTTATGAATTCTATCTACATCCTCTTGTTTCAAACCTAAAATTTCATTCGCTATTGAAGGTTTCACTCTCAAACCTCTTCCTATGACATTTGTTCTAATTTTTTTTATCGCTGCAGCTCCTATAGCATTGTTCATATATAAATATGATGATCTAGCCATTAGCAAGTCTTTTGATTCTCCAATATCTTCATCCGCTGTGTTAATTTCATCTCTTGTTTTTTTGTATATATTTTTTATTGGAGAAGCGGCACCTTGTGCATAGTTCAGAATTTTAACTTCTTTCACCGGTGGAGGTAGCCGTTGTTTTGTTGCTACTTTATTTTTAAAAAAATTAAACACACTTCTCCTCCTTAATCATTCTTAATTTGAACTCTATAGCTTTTAATTCTAGTTTTATTTTTTCCCTCATATTTTTTTTCCCAAAATTCTATACCTTTTCTAATCTCGGGCAAATCAGCTCTAGTTACTCTTCTCCCTTCTAAAGTGTATTCTTGTGCAGCCAAAACCTTTTCCTCGGCGGCTAAATACTTCTCGAGCTTTTCTTTTGCTATTTCTCGAGTTATAGGACTAGTCATACTTATTTACACCTCCCTCTATTTTTATTTTATGCTTTTTCTTCTGTGAGATTTTATACTCGAAAATCTCTCCTAATTGCTCTCTTCTCAACTTGGCCAACTTGTTCATATCCAACTTCGTAAATATCTCTTTAGCAGCTAAAGCGTAGTTTCTACAATCGAGTGCTTCATTTCTTTTTCTAACTTGTGTCCATGTGACTTTCCAGTTCTTTTTATTAACCGTTTTAGTTTCTGCAGTTAGAGCCTTAAAATACCTCTCATCATATTTTAATATCGGATCAAGCGGGTAGTGACAATATCCAGGTCCTGGTTCAGAAATTTTTAATCTACCCATAGTCATATCTTTTAATGCGTTAACACCTAACGACAACAGATTTATTTTTTTATTTTTTGTTAATCTAAATCCATTTATAATCGGTACATTTTCTCCGCCTAAACCTTTGATTCCAAATATTCTTCTGTGGGTTTCACGAGGTTTTACAAAATCATAAACTGCTTCTGTATGATGTCCTCCAGTATCTATACATGTAGAATAAATATTGATACCTGTGCCATCTTCATAATAAAATTTTTTAGATAAAAACTCGTCTAGTTCTTCCCAAATCTCTGATTTTTCTAAATTGCCAGATAATATCTTATATTGAATACCCCAAGTTTCGTTATCCATTCCATGCCCAACAACTTCTATTGCTAACCAGCCATCTTGTACGTCGACACCAGCTGTTAATAACAATACTCCTTCTGGAACCTCAGCTTCATAAGTTTCACGTCTCTGCATTAGAATCTCATGGTCCAATATCTCTCCAAGTGTTTGTTCGTAGGATTCTCCTAAAACTGTATTTACAAACGATATTAATTCTTGTTCGTTATCTTTTTTTGATAAATATTCTTCCACAATACTTTTCCAATCCCTCATTACGCTTGCTAAAGCTGATAACTTATATGAAAGGGTTGTTCTTTCAGGATACTCATGAATCCATCGCCCCTTTTCATCTTTCCAAGACTCTTCATCTGCTCCACATCCACAATGTTCGCAAATCATTTCAACTTTATCAACTTTCAAAATATCATTCTCATTTAAATCCCAACTTAGATTATCAAACAACAACTCATTATCATCTCCGCATATTGGACAAGCTACAAAATATCTAGCCATAGAGCCTTTTTCATATTCTGTTTCTATCTCAGACTGCCCTTTTATAGTCGGAGTTCCAGTTATTATAATTTTGTGATCGTCATAAGTCTGCACCCTTTTTTCTGCAAGTGTAATTGGTGACCCCTCGTCTCCAGATGATTTAGGGTATCTGTCCACCTCATCCATGAACAAAACTTTAACTGGCTTAGAAGCTAATCCAGCAGGAGAATTCGCGCCCTTAAAGGCCAAAAACCCACCAGGAAACATCTTGTGTGTTACTGTGTTTCCGCTGTTCTTTTTACTAGAATCTTTTATCAGTTCCCTGAGAACTTCACAATCACGTATCATAGGAGCTACTCTTTCTTTTGAAAACTCAGAAGCTAATCTATCCGTCGGTTGAACAACCATCATGGGACAAGGATCTAAATTAGCATACCAACCAAAGCTATTCAATATAAACTCTGTCTTTGCCAATTGTGATCCGAACTGTAAAACAACCTTCCTTACACGTGCTTTCATAACGCTATCATATATTTCTAGCATATATGGTGTTCTTGAAGTTACCCAATCTCCATGCTCGGCTGACGACTCTTTCGATAATTTTCGATTCTTGTCACTCCATTCTGTCAAAGATAAGTCTGGAGGCATTTTCAAAGCGTGAGATATGGCTTTAAAAAACATTTCTCTTCTATTCATCCTTTTTCTCCTTTATTTCCAAGTAGCCCTTCAATTCTCCTATTGCATGTTTCAGATGTTTTTCAATTATTTTTTCCTGCTCTCCTGCTGATTTGCTCTTTTTTAAATCCAACATTATTTTCTTAGGTAGCGACATAATTTTTGATTTGAAATTGAAGAGCATAGTTGAGACTGATTCTACCGCTTCATCCACAGATATATATTCTTTTTCAATTATTTTCAATTTTGCATCATTTAAAGCCACTTGAGAAAGCTTATATCGCTTCTCACTCTCCACTAACTCACTCCTATCATTCGCAACCTTAACACTAGAAACAAATATCTCTATAGCTTTTATCAAGTCATATTTACCCGGAGAGATTTTTGCAGTTTTATAATTTTCTCTAATTGTTCTATCTGAAATCTGAAGTAATCTTGTTAATTGATTTTCCGTTGCTGTAATAGCCATCGCATATAACCTCCAAAAATAATTTGGCACGAGCCCTAGAAAAATTCTGAAACGGCAAAACTCCCAGGCCTCTCGGTCCCCCGCAAAGCCTTCTATTTTCTCCCGGGAGGACCCGTTTAATAATCTAGTTCTACATTGCCCTCGCCGCCCTTTAGTTCATCTTCTAACAACTCTTTCCTTAGCTTCTCGTTCTTCAATCTTAAATTCTCTTTACCAACAGTCGTCTTAGTATCTGTATCTTTGCTCTTTAAAAGTAATTTACGTTCTTCCTGTAAATCCTTCTGTGCTAAAGCTCCAGATATTTCACTTCCTAATATTCTCTCAAGTATTGAATAGTAGTTCTTGGCATCTCCTGAATCTGGATGTATTCCACTGTCCGAATATTCTATACCTTCTTTTGTAAAAGAGAATATTACTCTCTCTTGGAGACCTAAGCTTTGCCTTAGTCCTGTGCTAACTCCCCTTACTAGCTCCTTTGTTGTTATGGCACTCTCTTTCAAAAGCTCTAGTCTTCTAGTTAAAAGATATTCTTTTACTTCTAATTCATTAAACAACTTCCAAGCATAAGCACTAGGATTTTTTATAGATGGATCTATCTCTTTGACTGCTGAAGTTTTATCCTTTGGATTTCTTAAATACTCTTCGATTATCATAATCTTTTTTTCTGTTAAAGCTATCTCCATCACCTCCTAATTTTTTTAAATAATGCTAGGGATAAAATAACCTAAAATAAACTAAAACTTTTAAAGGAAAGTAGCTCTCTTATTATTACGTGCGAGAAACACATCATAAAACCTTGAAAACATTGGAATTTTCAAAAATCGACACCCCCAAAAACGGCAACTTTTATTGCACTTTTTGACATTAAAAAACTTGGATTTCTCCATTTTTTGTTAATTTTATTTCAAGTTTTATTCCAAAAAGAACTCTTAAATACTGTTCTAATCTCTTTATATTTTTTGTATTACTTCTTTTGGGGCTATTCGATTTCTCTAAAGCAACAAGTTTATCCCGTGCTGTTTTTTGACAAATTCTAACCATTCGTTCTGATTTTTTATTTGATAGTTTATTTTTTAAGATGCAGTTAAACCAATCGTAATCTAGTATCCATTCATTATTCTCTGTTACAAATAACTGGATATTTCTAGGTGTTAAACTATCTAAAGCATCCAATCTTTTTTCTATTTCGAGTTGATTTTTCTTCAATTGTTCAATCACTGCATTTTTTATGCACAATCCCACGCTTTCTGATATTTGTTCTCTTATAGCATTTAAGTTTAAAGTTTCAACTCCTGAAGACCCAAATATATTTTTTAAAGTCGTTTTTGTAAACTTAAACTCATTTTTCAAAGATGATTTATTTACTTTATCGAGTTCATCTATACTTTTTTTATTATTTTCTAAACTTTTATTATAAGTTTCAAAAGTCAGTCCATCTTTAAAAGAAAAAACAAAACCCGTTGTAAAAAATCTATCTAAAACTAATGAGTAATCATAAAAAACTTTGCCTGATTTTTTAAAATCTTTATTTAGATGTAAAGCTTTATAGATTAAATACATCACATTCGTATAGTCTGAAAATCTTTTTACTTCCATCTGCTCAGCAACTTCAAGGAAAGAGTATTCGTAAGTCATCTTTGATATATCCACTTCAGTTATTTCAGATAAAATTATCAATATATTCAAATCTACATTTTCTTTTTCTTTCTGAGTTTTCATCAAATCGAAGTTTGTATTTCGATAATATTTAGTATAATTAAACTCTATCTCAACAGAACATAATTGATTATTAATGCCAATTTTAATGAAATTTATAAACTTAAAAGCTTTTTTTATTCCATCTTGGTCTCCAATATAAATCTTTTCACCGTTGGATGTTTTTATATCTCCTCTTATGCTGAATTTTTGTAATATATTGAACTTCAACTGTTCTGGAGTGATATTAATTCGCTTTATGCTTACTCTTGCTCTATCTAAACCTATCACGTCATAAATACACCTCCTCATTAGAAGCTACCATGCGGGGGGCGTATGATAACCTCTAATGAAGAGGACACGAAGTCCTCGTTTGCCGTCCCCTATCCCGAACCTACCTGTGGTTTACACATTGGTTCAACCTAATTATTTTATTTATAACTCATTCTTTTCCAAATATTCTAAAAGCTCTATAACAGATGCTGCTGTTTTATCCATATAATCCACCAATTCCGACATCGTCTTTACTGAATCTAAGAAGAACGGTTCTATCAGTATGGCTACTGGCTTAGTTTTATTTAGTATAGATCCTCCTCTCATATCTGGAGAGGTAGACTTTAAACCTCTATCTCTAAGTTTTAAATTTTTAACTAAAATATCCTGAGCTATTCCAGCTAATTTTTTACCCTTTGTACTTTTGCTAGAGTGTAACACCTCTGTTCCTTGAGCCACTCCATTAGCTGCATTAAAATGGCAACTAATTAATATATCTGCATTTAAGCTGTTGACCTCACTAACTAAGTCTCTATAATTATTTCTTGCTTTAGCAACTAAATCCACATTCATTAATCTTTCTTTTTTAAAAACTTCAGCAACTAACCAAGTTGTTAAATTGAACTCTGTTATAACCGCTCCATCTAATTTAACCTGACATCCTTGGTCTTGGAAGTTATGTCCTGCAAGTAAAACTACTCTTTTCATAAACACCTCCAAATATTTTTACAAAAAATAAAAGAGCCGAGAACTTGGTCACCCAAGCCCCGACTCATAAAGTCATCCTATCATATTAAATTTCCTCGGAATTAATCCGTATATTTGTCATGAGTATAATACATAAAAAATCATATGTCAATATTTTTTTAGAATCTTCTATTTGTATTGACTTTTTGGCAAAAGAATATTATAATCATTTTATCAGTTAAGATACTCAAATCAAGTAGGCCCTCCTAAATTCTGCAAAGGGGTCTACTTTTTTTTCTTATAAATAGAATATATCACTACTGCTCCCAGAATAAAAATCAAAATAGTTTTGATATTATTTAATATATTTTCCATAAGATACCTCCATTTTTTTACAAGATAGGAAGCTGGGAGTTTCCTCCCTGCGACTCTACTTCCTTAAATCTCTAATCAGTTTAAAGATTGTTAGGACTAAAACAACTATTTCTAGTATGCTTTTTAAGATACTCAAATCGAGTCACCTCCTATCTGCATACTTATAATAACATTTTTATCTATTTTTTTCTATTAATTTATCTTTTAATCATATGAACTTCTCCACATTTACAAGTTATTTTTATATCTATACCATTACTTGCAAATCTGCATTTTGTGTTGTAATGGATGTACCCATCATCCTTTTTTTCAGCTATAAACATCTTACACTTTTTACAAACATACGTATTTTTAATTTTACTATTAATTTTGAAGCACCCCTTTTTCCCACTAGCCAACTGTGAATCTAGCAATATATATCCCGCCATAATTATCTACATCCACATCTGCAACGTTGTATTCGCTATTTGTTTCCACTAACTTCTCTTCAAATTTTTTCAAATCATTATCACTTACAACTATAATCATTTTATCCCCTCGAAACCATTTTAAACTACCTCAAAAACTAACTCTCCTGTGTTCAAGTTACAAACTCTATATTTACCATTTTTTAAGAATCGTCTTCTCGTTTCTCTATCCGCTTTTGGAAGTAGATTCCAAAAATATAAATCCATTGCATTTGAATTATACGCTTTCATTAACTCGTCATATGCCATATCTAATATTGATAGTTCTTCTTCTTTTTCAAAAAAATTAGAGTATAACTTTTCATTTGTTTCAGCTATCTTTTTGTGAGAAATAGCGAGCGAATCAAACTCACGCCCAAGTCTTTCGTTTGACTCTACTAATTTTTTATAATCAGATTCAAGATTATCAAATCTCTTTTGAGTTTTTGATATTATATTTCTAAGATTATCTCTTGAGTTTCTTAGAGCTTTTATCTCTTTTTCACAATTGTCAATAGTTATTTCTCTGCTATTTAAAGACTTAAAAAACAAATCTCTTTCCTCGTACCGAACTTGTGACGACTCTTCATTTTGCTTTTCTGCACTTTTTAATCTTTTCCATAGTAAATAGTTTACGTACAGGCTCGCTCCTGCCAATAATACTAAACCGATTCTAATATTTTCCATTATTCTCCTCCCAATGTCCAATCTTTTTTATCTCTACCCATATTTATATTCCATTTTTCCCAATAAGCGTTATAAATATCTTTAGCACAATATCCTGCCGCAGCTCCAATCTCTAAATAAAAACGAGATAGTGTCACCATATCAAACTCATCTTCTAAGTTCGCTATCTGAATAGCATATTTAAACTCTGAGAGTGATTTTTTATCTAATTTTTTATCACTCGATTTTAAATCATCCATACTCAAACAGATTCTAATTTGCATATCTATCTTCCTAGAATGAAAATCATTTATAGCACCCAGTAGGAAAAATAAACAATCTACATACTCAATCAATTGCTTGTGAGGATCATGTTTTTTATCTTTCCAATATTTGAAATTTAATTCGTCTGGAAGCTCTTTCATGAATTCATTAAACTCATCATCAAGTGCCATAGATAAATCAAAAGCATCACGTTTTCTAGGTGTAAAGCCGCTTTCTCTCAATCCACTGGTTTTTTTATCCAATTCTTTTTGTAATTTCAATAACTCAAAAATGTTTTCCGGTGTTCTCATTTTCCCCTCCAATGATTATCTCACTTTTTTCTTTAAACGACTCGCAAGCTGGACGCTCGGTATAGTTCCTGTTTGTGTAAAGTCTTTTCTCATCCACATAGTGGAAACACACTTCGAAAAAGTTGCAATCCCCACAGCATCTAGAGGTATTCCTTTCTATAACTTTTTCAAAGTAATAAATCAACAACCTCAGACTAATCATTACTCCACTTAAGCTAGCAATTATTATTAAATCTTGTTTACCCATTAAACTCACTCCCGTTTTTTTTATAAATATTTTTTCAGCATGTTTTCATACATAAAATTATTTTTGATTTTCATTTTTTTTAGAAAAGTCTTTGCAATTCCCTCTGTTGCAACAACTTTTTCTATCAACACTTCCTCCAATTCTGGTGTTAATTCCACTTCTGGCAACTTCTGTTTTTCAACTTCTTGTTTCTCCAGTTCTCTTTTCTGGATAAACTCTTTTTCTTTGTCTAGTGATGATGCTATGATTATTTCATCTTGCCCTTTCTCCTCTGTAATCTTTTTTTCTTTCTTAGGCTTTACAGCTTTAGCTCTAAGGGCATTTCCTTTGCTGATGATAGTTGCTATCTCTGAAACTGTTCTACCAGTCTCAATTCCAGTTTTATACGTTTCTAGCAATATCTTTTCTACCGCAACTGAAGTTTCTGTTTTTAATAGATTCTTAATTGCTTTTTCTATAGCTGGAGTATAGTCTACTCCAATTAAATTTTTATTTAAGAACTTTTCCCATTCATCTTTCTGAGGATAACCTTTTGGATTTAGTCCAAGCATTATTTTCTTTTCAGGTTTTTTTAAATCAGAGCATGTTACATGTTTATTTTTTATATCTGTGTTTATATCTGTGTTTACATATGGTATAGGTTTTTCATTTTGCACAGATCTATTTTGCAAATTGACAAAACCATTTTTCATTTTGCAAAATGAGCAATTATCAGGTATTAGCTTATATTTCTCTAAAATTTCTTCGTTTATTATCGTATACCACGATGTTTGGTCATAAGCAGCTTTATTATGTTTTCCAATCTCTATAATTCCAATTTTTTCTAATTTTTTCAAAGTTCTATTTATCTTGCTTGGATTCATATAAGGGAAAAGTTCATTGAAAGCTCTCACTGAGTTAAATGTCCAATACTTATCCTCTATATAATGCTTGTTATTAACCATATTTTTTTTAATCCAGAAAGCGATATTTTCAATCATTATAGCTTCCTCTATCCCGTATTCTTTTGCTAAATCTATATCAAAACTATGATTCATTTTGTTCCTCCCCTAAGAGGTCAAGTGCCAGTTGACCATCTTTATTTTATTATTTATCTTATTACAACCCTCCATGCTTAGTTATAGTCAACTGGCTAAACATGAAGAGTTGAAATAAGATGCCTACCGTAGTAGGCTTGTATATAATCCTCCAAATAGTTATAATAGAGTTCCAACACAACAAAACAAATTTATGGAGGGATTATGTCATTTACTTTAAAAAATATTTTTATCATCTTACTTATAATTGGATTTTTCATTTCTCTAAAAGAACTTATTATTATTATTAACATCAAAAGAACAATAGCAAAATCTATAAATCATTTTAAAGAATTTAGAAATAAAATCGACTTAGGAATAGGTGACTTAGATGAACACTTACTATTTTTAAATCAAAATTGTAAACTTATAAATTCAACATCTTTAGGCGAATTAAAATCTGGATATTTACCATCACAGTCACTTTTAGAATATGTTCTTTTTAATTATCAATCTCTGTTAACTAGATATTTAAAGAATATCCTTAGTTATTCTTTAAACGCATTGTTTTCTAAAGCGATTCAAGTGGAAAGCGAAATAAAAATACAGAACTACGCTATCAATCTTATAAACCCTTTTTACTGGCTGAAAAAAGGAGTAAGATTTATAGTAACTAATTTTTTATCACTATTTCCATTCAAGATTCATTCTACTCTAAAAAAAACTATCGAAATTATAGTAGACACTATTATGGCTCTCACTATTCTTATTACTTTTTTAGAGAAAATTTCACCAGATCTTCTTAAAATTTTGATTAGTATGCTCAACTTATAAAAGTTGTGCATACTAAATTTCGTTTGAGACAAATACCGTAAAAAATGGATCTTCGTATTCTTTAATCACGTAAAAAGGAGTCACAATATTATTTAAAGCGTTATACTGCAAGATGGCTAACAAGCCATCATATCCATATTTTAATTTAAATAACTTAACACAAGTAAATGGATTTTTTGTATATTCTTCAAAAGCTTCATTTTTAACATTTGGTATAGCATCACTCATTCCCTTAAAAGAGTTTTCTCTATTCTTGTTCTTAAAGAGGATTTTTATTTTTTCAAGAATCACATCAATCACCTCCTTGCTCTTTAGATTTTGCAAAGAAAATTGCAGAAGCATTAGGTTATTAATTCATTAAGTGTGGCTAACTTTTTTTATAGTTAGCCTTCCATGTTTTTTCGATAGTTATTCTATCTGGTGTACAACTCAAATCATATCCAGCTTTTGTTAGTGTAGAGATGAAATCGGCTATGGCTCTTTCATCAATTGCACTTTTTAAGTTTCCTTTTAACATTTTTCCTAACAAATGATATAGTAACTCTGTTTTAGCTTCATAAGCTTCAGATATAAACTCATGCTTTTGTATATTCTCAGCTAAAACTTTTAAAATATTTCCTATCGAATCATCTTTTTTTAATCTGGCTCCAATATTCTCTTTAAAAGCGTTCATGTGTCTAATGTCCTTTGATTCTGGAAAAAGTTCATCCATTTGACTTTTGATGTATTCAAGTTTAGGTAACACTTCATTTTCAGTAAAATTAATTAAATCATAAATTTTTTCAGTTTTATCTTTCGTGTTAATCACCTCCTAATTGAAACCTACCACTATTTTCGGGGGGGAAATTAACTCTAGGGGAAGAGTTAAGTGATAAGCTTGAACTAAGAGCCTACTTTTCTGTAGGTTCTTTTTTATTTTTAATGCTATAATTTAATTGATATAACTGAGAATCTAATACTGGAGGTATTATGAGAAACTATTCAAAATTACGTTGTCCAAATTCTTTTCACCAAGAACTTAAACGTTTTGCAATAGGAACCCAACACTTTTTTTTAAAACGTGAAATAGAATTTAATATCCAACTAAAAAAAATTAATCTTAACGATTCTTTCGAAACTGTAAACAGATATTCAGAAGAATACGGAGGTAAAACAGTATATGGTATATCACTTCTAGAGTCTGATATTATTTTTGAAGCAGAATCTTTTGCTGTTTGGGAATCACCAAACAAAACTCTTCACCACATAACATCTAGATACAACGAAAATATACTATTTATTCCTAATGATAACCCTTACGAAATTCCTGTATCTGTTGGTAGCAGATTTAAGAATCTTTTTTATAAGGAAAATAAAAGCTGTATTTCAAATTTTATTTGGAATAAAATGAATTACCAATCTTTACTTAGAAAAATCAATCCTATTCTCACTAAGGATGAAAAAGAAATCGTTAATCACTATCGTGATTTATTTGGATTGGAATACAATACAAATAATGCTATTGAAGCCGATATTGATTTGAAAAATAAAATCTTAGAACAAATAAAAAAATAATTTATCACTTCTCAGTTATATCAGCCAAACTAATGCCCAAAGAGCAGATTTTTGTTTTATCTTTTAAAAAAGCATGTTTTTTAAATAACACTTCACCATCTTCTCCAATTTCTTTAACCATTATTGAATTCTTAGTTATAGTTATTTCTATATCCCCTTCTTTTGCAAATTCTAAAGACGGAAATTCAATAACTTGATTTTCTGTAGCCTCTTTATTGATAGCGGTTTTATCGTGATGTATTAAAATTTCTAAATTTCCATTTATGTTTTTGAGTTCATAAATATTATTTTTATCATTCACATCAATCACCTCCTAATTAAAACCTACCATCTGGTGATAAGTTTTAATTAAGAGCCTATTAAAAGCTCTAGTCAATTTAATTGGACAATATAATTAAAAAAATTTAATTATATCTACCCCTGCCAATTCTTCTATTTGCTGAATAAACCTTAAATTAACAATGCCGTTTTTTTTTATGTTCAGTATTCTATGTGAAACGGTCTGTTTGCTTACGCCTGTTTTTTCCGCTATTTTGGCAACTGTTAACCCTTTTTCTTGCTGTATATCTTTAATTTTTTTATACAATATTTCTTCTTTTCTCAAAACTATCACCTCACAGAATCAATATATATAATTATATCCAATAAAATTGGACAAGTCAAATTATTTTTGATAAAAATTCAAAATAAACAAACAAAAAAGAGATTGATTAACTATCAACCTCTTTTTTTGTGCTTTTTAACTATTTAAATGTATTATATTCTTTACCTCATACTCGTCTTTTTCATAATTAATAAGAACTGTTGTAAAAAATACCTGATACTCTTTTAGTTCTCCTTTTCTTACTTCCTCATTAGAAAATAGCTTATTTTCCAACGCTTCAATTATTTTATCTAGCTCATCAAATAAACTTTGGTCAAATGCCTTTAGAGGTAACATTTCATCTCTAATTTCATCTCTTTTCTGTTGATACATTCTTCTTGCAGATATTTTACTTTTTCTGTTGCTTTTATCTATAGAAAAATAAATATCTCTACTTTTTTTGAAAAACTTATCATAGATTTCCAACTTTTTTAACACAACTCTTTCAAACCAACTAGCTTTTGTTTTAAGTTTGAATAATCTAAGTTTCTCTTCCATATCCTCTTTGTTTGCTGTTCTATTTTTAACTCCATTAAAAATCAAAGTAAAACAAACAATTACCAAATTTATAATGTCCGTCCAAGATCCTATTTCTATAGCTGCCTTACTTGAGGATGTCATTTATATCCCTCTTATCTAAGATTTTTTTTATCATGTACTCGAAATCCTCAGTTACAAGTTCTTTTATTTCTAGGTCCTCTCCTGTAAATGTCAATTTTACTTTCTTTAGAATATCCTCTCTAGTTTGAAAAGGCTTTAATGATATACTAAGTAATCCCAAGAAAAAAGAGATATTTACTCCAATAATGCTATCAGAAATTAAAAGTTCTATACTGTTATCTTTGTTTAAATCAAACTCATCTAATTTTTCAATTCCTCTTGCACCTTCACCTTCAGGACGTCCAGATAAATAATCTCCGCCAGGAGTTAAAAATTTTTCTAATTCAATTTTTTTTATCATTATTCCACCCCCTTTTTTAAATATTCTCCACTTAAAGAAAATTGTATATATATAATCGTCCCTGGAAAGCTATGTTTCAAATTTTTAAGATACTTCGAAGAGGGACGAGTTTCTAAACTATTTTCTTCATTTAATGCTACTCTTTTATCTATATCATTATAACTTGAAATTTTTGAATTATCAAATAATATTTGAGTCTTACCAGATACTATTGTCATCAATTTTTCTTTATCACTTGAAAAATTTTTAAAGCCTTCTAACAATTTTATCGTCCCTGTTCCTCTCTCATTATTTATTTTTCTATCATACTTTCTACTTATTTTAGGTTGTAGTGCTGCCAATGTCCACAAATTTTCCTCTGTGAAAAGGTCATCAAAATAATGCAACTTTGACAATCTCGACAATTTTTCTTTTATATCTTTGGTTGAATCGTGTAACAAGCTTTCATATATAGTATTTCCAAAATTAAAAAATACTATACTGCCTTCTCCTTCTGTATTTTTATCTATTATATAATATCCAGTACAATAAAGCTGGCACATCTCTTCACCCAAATGCTCAAGTGAATTTGTTGCTAGTTCCCCTATCATTCCTTTAAAGTTCCGATTGCCTTTTAAATTCAGAATATACCCAACCGTCTCTAAACATTCATTTACAAATCTCACTACCTCTGTTCCAAACTTAGAGTTATCGCTTATGTACTTTGCAGTTTTGTTCTTTATAATCAACTCTCTTAAAAATTCGATGGTTGTTCCACCACCAGCTAATAGCGGTAATGTCTTTATATTTTTATCATCTATTTCTAGCTTTAATTTTTCAATATACTGCTTTGTTTTCTCTGGAAAATTTTCTAGTTTTAACAATGTTATAATCCCAACTTTATAGATTAATATATCTAAATTAGTTTTCCCTGTAAATGTAGTTTTAAACACAATATTTTTTTCTTTTGAGTTTGCTTCATCTCTGAGATGTAAAAGAAACGTATTCAAAATAGATAGAGCTGCAACATCCAATAATATACATTTCGAGAAGTTTATTGTAATTTGCTTTCTATTTGAAAATCTAAGGTCCAATACTCTTTTACAAAATTCTAAAACAACATTTGAATCTTCTAGCAGTGAAAATTGTACTGGAACAAATAATTCTATTTTATCCGTTGATAAATCAAAAGCATAAGCTAGTGAAAATTTCTTCTTATACAAAAAATTAAGGCAGTTATTATCGTATAGATGACTACAACTCTCCTTTATAGACTTTATACTTACAATTTGAGACTTTATTTTTATCCCCCCATTTTTATTTATTTTTTATCTAACAATCCGTTAATCATCATTTCTAAAATTTCCTGTTGCTTAGGATCTAGCATCTCTATTTTTTCAAGCAGCGGATTTACTCTTTTTTTCAAATCTTTTTTAACCACATTTATAACTTTACCACAACAACATATTTCATCTGATTTTATCTCTTTATCTTTAAACATGTGATTATCACTCTCTAGTACATAAACTCCATTTTTCTTTTTTAATCTTTTAACCCAAGACTCTCCAGAATGTTTATTTAAAAATACACCTACTTCCCCTAATCCGACCTCAATATCTTTTTTTATAACAACTATATCATTATTATAAAATGTAGGCTCCATGCTATCACCAGCCACCCTAATTCCGATACATTCTCCGCCAACTTCTGGAATACTTATAAAATCTATTGGTTCTGCATCAGGTATATAACCCATTCCAGCTGCAACACTAGAAAAAACAGGTATTACCATCATCTTTATGGGATCGCCTATATTCAAAACATTTATATCTGATGTATTTTTTTGTAAAAAAGCATTATCTAAATCATTTTTTTCTGCAATTGTCAATTCTAAAGCGTTAGCTATTTTATTCAATGTTTTTACTGTGGACCTAGTCTTGTCCCTTTCAATTTCTCCAATGATACCCTTACTAACTTTTGCTTTTTCTGCAAGTTGTTCCATAGAAAGTCCTTTTTTTTCTCTTAACATTTTAAGAGTTAGAGCTAAAGTCTTCATTAATCATCCTCCTTCGTTATTAATTTTATATTTTAAAAGATTTTTCATAATTTCGTCAAATTTTATTTGACATATCCAAGATTATTGGATATAATTAACTTGTAAAATGAGTTTTCAAAAAAATTTAAACACTTTGTCCAACTTTATTGGACAATTATAGCACGATTTTTAAAGTTTGAATTTTATAAATAAAAATATTTTAGGAGGAAAGATGAGAACAAGAGAACAAGAGCTTGAATTTCAAGTTAGAGATATATTCAATGAATTTTATAAAGAGAAAATGATAAATGAGGTAACTACATCTTTTATCTTAGATGAAGATGATCTGTCTGGAATGTTAAATGTTGAAATCAAAGAGAATGATAAAGGAAACTTTTTCCATGATGAATTAGAAGATAACATTTTTTATAAATTTATAAGGCGAAAAGAAAAAAATATTTTAATGTTTCTGAAATCAGAAAATGGAGGTTGTAGCTAATGAGAAAGCCAACAATGATTGATGAAGCTTTAAGCTTAACAATGGGAACTACAGGAGTTATCTTTGAAACTAAGTCCACTGTTGAAATAGACTATCAAATTGATGCCTTAGACGACGCGAGAAGAGATGAGTATATCAAAGTTTCTAGAGAAGCTCTTGAAAGATTAAAAAAGTTTGCAGAGCAGTTCCAGGATAAAACTTTCAGTAACTGGGTAAATAGATATTCAAACTTCATAAAAGCTGATTTAGAAAAGCAACTTCATTATGAAAAGCTTAGTGATGATTTAAGAGATAAACTTTATAGCAATCTATCTTATAGATCTGAGCAGTTAAAAAATGAAAATCAAAAATTTGAATTAAAATTCTTCGAATCAAAAGTTGGATAAAATGAAAAAGTTACAAAAAATAAAAAAAGAGATTCAACAAATGTTAAACCTCGACTGGTAATTGAAGTATAACATTTAATCTCTCAAAATGTCAAGGGAGGATTTAAAATGTCATTAAAATTTATTGGAGATAAAGTATTTACATCGGTAGTTATCAAAGGAGAAAGAAGAGTTTTCTCTGGATACAATATAGATGAACTTTTTGAGAAAATAGGGGTGGAATTATGCAAGTAATAGCAATTAAAAATAATAAAGGTGGAGTTGGAAAAAGCTGGATGACTCTGCAATTAGCACATGGATTACAGTATTTGAGTGGAGAAGATGTTTTGATAATAACATCTGATAACCAAAATAATATATTAGAGTACGCAGGAATGGAGAAGGTAGAAACATCAACTGGTTTAGAAAACTGGATTAAAACTGGTACTGGGGATGTCGTGAGACTTCGTGAGAAGCTATATTTCATACCTTTGAAAGCTTCACATATAAACAGTGCATCAAAAGAGAAACTAAGCCAATTTATAAACAATATGAGGTCTAAATACAAATATATATTAATAGACTCAACTCCAATGATTGGGATTGACCAAATATTTGTAGATTTAGCTGACAAAGTTGTTGTTCCTGGGTTCGCTGATAAGGTTACGATAAATAGTATTACAGCAATGTTAGAAAATATTGAGCTTTCAAAACTATCAGCTGTTGTAATAAATAAATGGACAAAAACAGCTAAGGAAAAAGAGTACTACAGAGGATTAGAGGAAGTTCTAAAAGGAAGCGATATACTTCTGACTGTTCCAATCTCTCAAAGTGCCATCATCGGAAAATTGATTGATGAAGGTAAAACAATATGGGAATGTAACTCTAAAAGAGTGGAAGCCACTCAGGAAGTATTTAAGGCTGTTCTGGAGGCGATTCTGTAATGAAAGCTTTACAAAGTTTAAAAAGCAAAATGCAAGAGGATTATAATAGCATATTTGACTTTGAAAAATATGCTATTGAAGATAATTTAAAAAAAGAGATTATTGAAAATGAAGCTATTATTTTTAGAAATTTCAGAAGTATGTCTGATTCTATGTTTAAAGTTTGTAAAGCTTTATATGAAAACTCACTAAAGCTGAAAGCTGATGGAAGCTTTATGGAGTGGTATGGAGGAATTGGGCTTAGTAAAGATAAAGTTAGTGAGCTTCTTAGAAGATATGAGCTTTATATGCACTTCGGAGACAAGAAAGAATGGGTTACATCGTTATCAGTAAGAGCTATAAAGATGCTCTCTAACAAAGAGATTGCTATAAACATAATCTATGATGCTGCTGAACTTCAGCTGACAACTACTGAGGAAATAAAAATATTTTTAGATGCTCGTATGAACGAAAATAAAACTATTGATATAGTTCCTATTGAAACTAATACTAACTTTTTACAAAAAGAAGTTAAATGTGTAAATTATAAAAACTTTGAAAAATTAGAGAAAAGTTTAAATAAAATGGACTCTAAGCAGCTCCATGCAGCTGAAAGAGAGTTGGAAGTTTTAGAAAAATATTTAAAAGAATTGAGAAAAAATATCTCTGAGAGAAATAAAGAGTTTGAAAATAAAGATAATCTGAAATTAGTTGGTGTTGCAGATGATACAGCTGAATAGAACTGAACTTGAAAAGATTATAAATGTAGCGGATAGGGTTTATTCTCATGAAAAAACTCTGTTCGTTATCACTAAAAAGAAAACATATATAGCTAGAGAGTTGCGTAAAGAGGATATTGAATACGCAATTGAGTGTTATCATGAGAAATTATCTAGGGATCTAAAGATATTATTAAATAGAAGCGATGAGTGTGACAAGTTCGTTAGAAAGCATTATAGTACATCATCAATACAACACATTTCAAACATGCTAGGAGTATCAATACACAAGGTTCAGTCTACTGTGGATAGATTACTAGCAACTGGACAAATCTGTAAGAAAAAAAGGAAAAATACAAAATGGGGTGCTTTCATAAAAGAAAACTATAAAACTATGACCAAACAAGATTTAATTAAAATTACTGGAATGACAAAAGCTGGAATAGCAAGAGCTATAAAAAGAATACAAATTGATGAGGAGGAGCAAAGTGAGTTTAGGTAAAAAATTAAAAGAGATATATGGTGAAAGAAATATAGCTGTTCTAATGAGATTTACAGAGAGTGGTGAGGGCTACATCAACGAGCAGTCGAAAAGTTTATTCTTGGATATGAAAAAAGTTGAATCTATTAAAGATAGAAATCAAAAGTTAAGGTATCAAACTCAAGTTAAAGCAAATATCAAGTTATTTCTAAAAGAGGTGTTTGATAACATAATCCCTTCTCCAAATCTAGTAGCTTTTTATACAGCAGTAGAGCTAGATATACTAATATCTAAATTTATAGGCACTGAAATAGCTTTTGAAAAAGAGGTTCAAGTAGATGATAAATTGAAGAACGATTATAAAACGATGACTTCACAGCTTAGAGAATCCGTTACAATAGAGTTACCTGAAAAGGTTGAGTTCTCTAAAGAGGTTATAGACTCTTGGAACTCCTCTACAAAGTATCTTGGAAGAATGATTATGAGAATGTTTAAATATAACGAATTTATGTACAACCAAGATAGCTTAGTAGAGCTTCTAGAAAATACAAATGAGGTTTTTTCTAAAAAACATAGTTTAGAGTTCAGTAACTCAGACTTTGCTGCTGAAAAGAATGTTTGTAAAGAGATTTATTATAGATTTTTCATTATTCAAGAATTAATTGAAGGATATAGAGAAAAACTAAAAGAGCTGCTTCCAGATGATTTTGATAAAGATCTTAAATATCTGAAAACTACAATTACTAAATTGAAAAAATCATTAGAGCTTACTAAAGTTGAAATAGAGAATAAAGTTCCTGTTCAACCTAAGAAAGAGAGCAAATATGCAAAATATGTTGGAATGAATTTAAAACATTGGAAGAATATGGAGGCTAGATAAATGTTAACAATGCACGAGTTTGATGAATATCTAGGAAGTTGTATATTATGTGATGGCTCTCTTACTAAAGAGGAATATATAGAAAATAATGCTTGCGATGATGAAGAAGCAAAAGAACTCGCAAGCGATTGGGATTTTGTTTGTGAAGAATATCAGCAGTATTTGAATAGCTATGAGAAAAAAATAGGATCTAATCTTGATTATAATTCTGAAGAAGCTGTTTGCAGATTTTGTGGACATGAGAATGAATTAGATGATAGCGATATATACTATGAAAATGATGGGACTTTTGAATGTAGGAACTGTTACAAAGAAAACGAGTATGAAATACATATGGAACATGAATATGCTGATAGTTATGAAATAAAAACTATAAGACCAAATTGTAAAAACAAAAGTGATCATCTGTGGATTAAGCAAGAAAAAGATGACTATACTTTAAGAGGTAGTCTTAGAGAAAATAAATTCCCTCATATTGATGCCGTAGAATACATTTGTATCCATTGTGGAGAAAGTAAATACATTCCAATTGATGAAAATAATAAAGAATTTTCAAACAACTCAATAAAAAAATTGAAAAGAAAATATAAAACAGGATTTAGAAAACATAAAAACAAAATGATTATTCATTATGATGTAAATGATAGCTATATCCAAATAACCAATAAAGATTTTGAGTTGATAGAAGATAGAATTGGAACTATTATGAGAAACTTTAGAAAGTCATTGAAAACAAAATATATCTACAATTCAAGACAAAAAGAGTTTATATTTGATATTCCTAACTCTGATAAAAAAATAAGAATATTGGATAAATATTACAGAACATTAATTTACTATAACGATTTAGTTACACGTCATGAACAACTATTTTTTAGAACTATAATTTTAAAACTTAAAAAATGTATGGCTAAATATGGAGTTGAATTTATTGAATGTGAAAAATCAGAAAGAACTCGTACAGCAGACCATGAATTTTTAAATAAAGAAGTCTTAGTTAGAGATTATCGAAGAGGAAAAATAATATTTAGAGGTATAGTTACCCAATTTGATGATTGGTACACTTTAAAAATAAAAGGGAAGTATCAAGATACTATCATAGAAGCTAATGAAAAAAGAGTTGAGTTATATAACCCTAATATTATTAAATGCACTTTAGATAAAGATGAAAGAATAGGTAGAGCTTTAAATAAACTAAGAGAACATTCTGAAAATTGGGAGTTTTTAAAAGCTCAAAATATAAAAGTTTATTTAGATAGAATAGGTTATAAAAGAAAGTAATTTGGAGGTATAAATGAAAGCTACGTGTATAGATAATAATGGAACTATAAAACTTAAATTAAATAAAAAATATGAAACTAACAGAGTTTATGAATGGCTGGATGATGAATGGATAGATATAATCGACGAAAGTGGAGATTATGGAAGTTATCTAGCTAGTAGATTTGAAATCAAGGAGGATTAATGAGTACCTGCATATATTGTGGCAAAAATTTAACGGAAGAAGAAATTAAATATTATCATAATACTTGTGAAAATTGTGAGATTGAAATACATGAAAAATTAATAAACGAATTGAGAATGGAGAATAGTAATAAAAATTATTGAAATCCATATAGGTTAATGATTTCGAACGCGTTCGAAATGAAGGGAGAAATAGATGAATGAACTATTGAGAGTAGATGAGGTAGTAGAGATATGTAAGGTAAAGAAATGTACTGCATATAAAATAATGAAAACTGTAAATGAAGAGATGGCGAAGGAGGGATATATGACTATTCGCGGCAGAGTGAATAGAGAGTTTCTCTTTAAAAAACTAGGAATAAAAGGAGAAAAATATGCCAGCAACTAAAGATAAAAACGGGACTTGGATATCCCGTTTTTATTATATAACCCATACAGGAGAAAGAAAACAAAGTTTTAAAAGAGGTTTTAAAACTAAAAAAGAAGCTTTAGAATATGAAAGAGAATTTTTAACAAGTCCTGATGCTAATATAACATCTACATTTGAAGAGATGTGTAAGCTATATTTAGATGATATTAGCTGTAGAGTAAAAGCCAGTACAGCAAATTTAAGAAAAGTAGTTTTAACTCAAAGAATCATTCCATATTTCAATAGCCACAAACTTAGCGAAATCACTCCAGCCGATATAAGAACTTTCCAAAATTTATTAATGAAAGAAACTGAATATAGTCAAACATATCTAAGATTGATAAATTCAACCCTTACTGCTGTATTTAACTATGCCGTAAAATTTCATGATTTGAGCTACAATCCAGTTACAAAAGCTGGAACAATTGGAAAGCTAGGTACAGAAATAAACATCTGGACAATAGATGATTTTAAAAGAGTTAGTGCAGAAGCTGAGGAAAGAATTGATATTTACACTATATTGAATCTATTATTCTATACTGGAATGAGGATAGGTGAACTTCTTGCACTGGAGTATGGAGATATAAACTTTAAGAAAAAAACTATAAAAATAAATAAAACACTTTCAAGAATAAATGGCGAGGATCTAGTAACTCCTCCAAAAACTGAAAGCAGCAATAGAGAGATTATGATAACTGATTCATTATTAGAAATATTGAAGATTTACACTAGAAAGATATACGCTTTAAAAATGGAAACTAGACTTTTTAGATTACATCAAACTAACATACGAAAACAGATAAAAAAGTTTGCTGAAAGAGTGGGAGTTAAAGAGATAAGAATTCACGACCTCAGACACTCTCACGCGTCACTTTTAATTCACTTGGGTGTTAATCCCTTAGCTATATCAAAGAGATTGGGACATGAGAAAGTTGACACCACTTTAAATGTATACTCTCATCTATACCCTGATTCTAGTGAAAAAATTATTGCAATGTTGGAAGAGTTGTGATACTATAATCTTAATTATTTTAAGTGCATTTTAAGTGCAACCAATAACATTCCCTTAATATTTTCAAGGGAAATTAAAGAATTACTCATATATATCCGTAATACGGTCGGAAGTTTCTACGGCTAACCTTAAATTAGCCACTATGGGTGAATTAAATAGATTTCTTATCTAACTATTTTAGATTATCTATTTTTCACTTGTAGAAGATGAAAAAAGATAATCTTTTTTTATTTTCTATAAATATAGTTTAATCCAACTATATATTGAGTAAAATTCACAAAAAAGAATTTTAGGAGGATTATCAAAAATGAAAAAAAACAGATCACCTTATCACTTAGATGGAGTACCTGAACTAAAAACGGCTTTACCTTTAGGATTACAGCACATACTTGCTATGTTCGTTAGTAATATTACACCTATCATTATAGTTGCTGGAGTTCTTGGACTTTCATCTGAACAAAAAACACTTCTTATTCAGGCTTCTATGTTTGTTGCCGGTTTAAACACTTTAATTCAAGCTTACACTCTTGGACCTATTGGTGCTAGATTACCAATCGTTGTTGGAACAAGCTTTGCTTTCGTCCCTGTTGCAATATCTATCGGAACTAAATATGGTTTTGAAGGAGTTCTTGGAGCCGCTTTAATTGGTGGATTATTTGAAGGACTTTTAGGTTTAATTATTAAAAGAGTCAGAAAATTCTTCCCACCTATCGTTACTGGTGTTGTTGTTCTTTCGATAGGATTATCTCTTTTACCAGTTGGAGTAAAAAGTTTTGCTGGTGGTGTAGGTGCCCCTGATTTCGGATCTTTAGAAAATCTATTAATTGGAACTATCGTTCTTATCACTGTTGTATTCTTCAAACAATTTACAAAAGGAATTTTAAGTACTGGATCTATTTTTATTGGAACTATTGTTGGATTTATCGTTGCTTTACTTCTTGGAAAAGTGGATTTACAACCTCTTGTTCAAGCTGATTATTTAACAGTACCTAGACCTTTAATGTTTGGATTTGCATTCCATCTTGATGCAATATTAGCTATGATTTTAATGTTTATTGTTTCTGCTGTTGAAACTGTTGGAGATATGTCTGGAGTTACTATGGGTGGAGCTGGAAGAGAAACTACTGATAAAGAATTATCTGGTGGAATTCTTGCAGATGGACTTGGAAGTGCTTTAGCTGCTGTATTCTCAGTTTTACCTACGACTTCTTTCAGTCAAAATACAGGTATCATTGCAATGACTGGTATCATGAGTAGATTCGTAGTTGCAACTGGTGCGATGTTCTTAGTTGTTGGGGCTTTCATTCCAAAAATTGGAGCTTTATTTACTATAATCCCAGCTAGTGTTATCGGTGGAAGCTTAGTTATGGTATTTGCTATGATATCTATCAGTGGAATAAACTTAATCACAAAAGAACCATTAAAAAATAGAAATTCTGTTATCTTAGCTGTTTCTTTAGGTCTTGGATATGGACTTGGAAATGTTCCTGAAGCTCTTACTATTTTCCCTGAAAGTATTAAACTTATATTTGGAGGATCTGGAATTGTTGTTTCTGGTACAATAGCTGTTTTATTAAATATTATCCTACCTCTTGAAAGTGAAGAAACTGAAAAGAGTACAGTTGAGAATATTTCAGTTGCAAAAAAAGCTGTATAAATAAATTAGATTAATTGGAGGTTTTAAATTGTTTTCTTTTTCAAAATTTTTCCTAGCATCTTCCATTGAAGAAGCATATTCAGAACTTGTAAAAAATAAAAAAAATATTATTCTTGGTGGAACTTCATATTTAAGAATGGGAAATACTGCTTGGAATGTTGCTATTGATTTATCTAATCTAAATTTAAACTATATTTTAGAAGATGAAGAAACTATATCTATAGGAGCTATGACAACTTTTAGAAACCTTGAGACTAACTCACTTTTAAAAGAATATTTTGGTGATATCTTTTTAACTGCTTTAAAAGATATTATTGGTGTTCAATTTAGAAGTAACGTAACTGTTGGAGCAACAGTTTTTAGTAAATATGGTTTCTCTGATTTAATACCTGTGTTACTATCTTTAAATGCTAAAATAAAACTATTCAATGGTGGAGTTTTATCTTTAGAGAATTTTTTAAACGAGAAAGAGATTAGAAAAGATATTTTAGTTGAAATTATTATTCCTAAAAAAATCTCTAAAACATCTTTCCAATGTGTTAGAAAAAGTAAAACAGATTATTCTGTTGTTAACTTAGCTATCTCTTACTCAGAGAATAAAATAACTATTGCAGTTGGTTCAAGACCTGGTAAAGCTATGTTAGCTCAAAAAACTATGGATATTTTAAACAATAGTGAAAATATTGAAAAAGACATCATTAATGCTATTAAATATATTGGAGATGAAATTCCTTTAGATTCAAATATGAGAGGTTCTAAGACATATAGAGAACTTCTCTTAACAGCATTACTTAAAAAAGGAATTCAGGAGGTTTTAAATTAATGTTATTGACAACTACTATAAATGGTAGAAGAAAAGAGATTCTTATTAAAGATGACGACTACCTACTTGATGTTTTAAGAAAAGAGGGATACCTAAGTGTTAAAAGAGGGTGTGACACTGGAGCTTGTGGACTTTGTACAGTTCTTTTAAATGGATCGCCTATACTTTCTTGTAGCACTCTTGCTGCTAGAGCTGCGGGGAAACAGATTTCTACAATAGAACATTTCCCTGTAGAAGCTAAAAAATTTGCCTCTTTCATGACAACTGAGGGTGCTGAGCAATGTGGTTTTTGTTCTCCTGGATTTACTTTAACAGTACTTGCTATGACTAAAGAGTTAACTAATCCAACTGATGACGAAATTATGCACTATTTAAATGGAAACCTTTGTAGATGTAGTGGATATGTGTCTCAACTTAGAGCTATCAAAAACTTTATGAAGGAGATGAATAATGAAAATTGTTAATACATCTGTTAGAAAAGTAGATGGAATGGGTGTTGTTACAGGAAATCCTGCTTATACAGAAGATCTAATCCTAAATAACAATGTTCTGACTATAAAGCTACTTAGATCTCCTCATGCTTTTGCAAAAATTAAAGCTATTGATGTTTCGATAGCTTTAAAAGTTCCTGGTGTTGAAGCTATTTACACTCATGAAGATACACCTAAAACTAGATTTACTTTAGCTGGACAAAGCTTCCCTGAACCATCTCCATACGATAGAAGAATTCTTGATGAGTATGTTAGATATGTAGGCGACCCTGTTGCTATAATAGCTGCTGAAGATGAAAGAGCTGCTGAAAAAGCTATGAAATTAATTAAAGTTCAATATGAGGTTTTAGAACCAATTTTAGATTTTGAAAAAGCTATCGATTCTCATATCTTAGTTCACCCTGAAGAGGTTCACACTAACTTTGAAATTGGATATGAAAGAGAAAGAAATATAGCTGCTAAAGCTTACGCTGAAAAGCCTGGAGTAGATGATGGATTTTTACAAAGTGATATCATCCTTGAAAGAACCTACTACACTCAGCCTCAGATGCATGCTATGATGGAAACTTATAGATCATACAGCTACTTCGATGTAAATGGAAGACTTACAACAGTAAGTTCTACACAAATTCCATTCCATGTAAGAAGACATCTTGCTAGAGCACTAGAGATGCCTTCAAGCAAATTAAGAGTTATCAAACCTAGAATAGGTGGTGGATTTGGTGGAAAACAAACAGCTGTTTGTGAAATTTACTCAGCTTTTGTTACTTTAAAAACTGGTAAACCATCTAAGATTATATATAATAGAAAAGAAACTCATACTTGTACAACTACAAGACACGGTATGAGATTGGATGTAAAAATTGGTGCAGACTTAGAAGGAAATATCAAGGCTATTGATATCAAAGCTCTTTCTAATGCTGGTGCTTACGGAGAACATGCTCCTACGGTTACATCTCTTGTATCATATAAAACTTTCCCACTTTATGATACTGTTCCAATGAGATTTAATGCTAATATAGTTTACTCTAACACTATGAATGCTGGTGCTTTTAGAGGATACGGAGCTACTCAAGGAACATTTGCTGTTGAATCTATTATCAATGAGTTAGCTCATGAGCTTAACATAGATCCTACAGTTATTAGAATGAAGAATTTAGTTGAACCTGCTGAAGGGAAATATATTACAAGTGGAGATATTAAAAAATGTATCGAAATTGGTAAAGAAAACTTTAATTGGGAAGAGAGAGTTATTCCTAGAGAAGTAGCACCTAATAAAGTTAGAGCTGCTGGAATGGCTGTTACTATGCAAGGATCTGGAATTGCTGGAGTAGATACTGCTGCTGCAACTATTAAACTTGGAGATAGAGGAGATTTCAATCTGATGATTGGAGTTACTGATATGGGACAAGGATGTGATACGGTTCTTACACAAATGGCTGCTGAAATTTTAGATGTTCCTATGGATAGAGTTGCAATTCATTCAGCTGATACAGATTTATCTCCATATGATCCAGGAGCATATGCTTCAAGTGGAACTTATGTTACAGGAAATGCTGTTATTATAGCTGCTAATAAAATGAAAGAAGAGATTCTTAAAGGCGCTGCAAAAATGTTCAATACCGACATAAATGAAATTGAGTACCTTGGAACTGATTTAAAAGTTGGAGACAAGATTATCTCTTTAGAAGAGTTTGCACAGCGTTCAATCTCGTTTGAAGGAATGAATCAAATTACAACTACTGGAACTTGGGGAGGAGAAACTTCGCCACCGCCTTTCATCGCTGGTTTTGCCGAGGTTGAAGTGGATACTCTAACTGGAGAAGTTGAAGTTATTGATTACCTTTCTGTTGTTGATTGTGGAACTCCTATAAATCCTAACTTAGTTAAAGTTCAAGTTGAAGGAGGGGCATCTCAAGGAATTGGACTTGCTCTTTTCGAAGATATAAAGTATGATAAAAAAGGAAGAGTTATTTCTGACTCTCTGATGCAATATAAAATACCATCAAGACTTGATTGTAAAAGTATAAGAGTAGAAATTTCAAGCTCTTATGAAAAAACAGGACCTTTCGGAGCAAAATCTGTTGGTGAGGTTGTTGTTAATACTCCTGCTCCTGCTATTGCAGATGCTGTTTATAACGCAACTAAAGTTAGAGTAAGATCTTTACCTGTAACATCTGAAAAAGTTCTTATGGGAATATTTAACTTATAACTTCAAAAATTAAAATGGGAGGAGCTCTATGACAGAACTATTCAATATCAAAAAAGGTGATATAGTATCAATTACTGGAGCTGGTGGAAAAACATCTCTCATGTTTCATCTAGCTAATACACTTAAAAAAAATGGAACTGTCTTAATCGCTACAACCACAAAAATATTTAAACCAGAAATTACAGAAAATAATAGTTTTATTTTCATATATCCTGAGGAGATTTCAACTTTATCTCCTCAGGATAATTTTATACACATCTTTTGTCCAGAAATTATAAATAATAAAATTATGAGTGCTCAATTTGAAGATTTAAATGTGTTGAGAAAATATTTCGATTATATCTTGATAGAAGCTGATGGAAGTGCTAATAAAGCTTTAAAAGGTTGGAGAGATGATGAACCTAATATATATCCAAAATCTACTAAAACCATTGCTATAATAGATATTACAGCTCTACATAAAGATAAAAACGAAACAACTATCCATAGATTTGAACTTTTTCAAAAACAATACTTTAATTTTAATAAAACTATTGAAAAAAATGATTATATAGGTTATATTAATTCAAATATATTTTTTAATAATTCTTTAGGAGAAAAAATACTTTTTTTTAATAAAATAGAATCTTTAGATTCTTTTGGAAGTTTTTTAGATATTGTTAGCAAAATCGAGAATTTTGAAAATATTTACTTTGGTTCTATTTTTAGTAATAATTTTTTCAAATTTAAAAATGTAACTCCCATAGTTTTAGCTTCTGGTTTCTCAAAAAGATTTTTTGGTGACAAACTAAGCTATAAACTTAAAAATGGTAAAACAATTTTAGAAATGACTTTAACAAATATAAATAAAATAGATTTTAAAGAAAAAATTTTGGTTGGAAAAAATAATTTCCACTACGATCTATCTAAAAAATTTGGATTTAAATTTATTGAAAATAAAAATCCAGAACTTGGCCAAAGTCGTTCTGTTGTTTTGGGAACATCTGAAGCAACACTTCAAGGATTTATATTTATTCCTGGAGATATGCCCTTCTTAACAAGAGAATCTCTCCTAAAAATTATTTTTGAATTTCAAAAATATAATAAAATTATAGTTCCATTTATTAATGGAGAAAAAAGTGCCCCTATTTTATTTCCGAAAATCTACTTTAAAGATTTAACATCTTTAAAAGGAGATAGTGGCGGCCGAGAAATTTTAAAAAAAGAGGAATTTATAAAATGCAATTTTAAAAACTCGTTCGAGTTTTTTGATATAGATACACAAAATGATTTAAAAATATTAGAAACACTGGAGGAACAAATATGAAATTATTAGAGGAATACATCGAAAAATACGGGTCTGTGACTGATAGCTCAATCTTAAAGGTTGATAGCTTTATCAATCACCAAATTGATCCCGTTTTAATGATAGAGATAGGTGAAGAGTTTAAAAAACGTTTTGAAGGAAAAAATATCAATAAAATACTTACTATTGAAGCTTCTGGAATTGCTATTGGTATAGCTGCAGCTTATGCTTTTAAAGTTCCTATGGTATTTGCTAAAAAGAAAAAACCATCAACTATGGGTGATTCTTATAATGCAAACGTACACTCTTTCACTAAAAAAACTGATTATAACATCACAGTTTCAAAAGAATTCTTGTCTCCTGAAGACAATATTCTTGTTGTTGATGATTTCTTAGCTATGGGTAATGCTATTATTGGTTTAAAAAGCATCATTGAACAAGCTGGAGCTAATCTTGCTGGTGTTGGAATAGTTATTGAAAAAGGATTCCAACCAGGTGGTACAATATTAAAAGAGCAAGGAATCCACTTAGAATCCCTTGCTGTTATCGAATCATTAGAAAATAATATTATCACTTTAAGATAATCAATTAATTAGAGCCGGGAAAAATCCTAAAATTGTAAATACAATTACAATTAATAAGATTTTTCTTCGCTCTTTTTTTAATACTTCATTTTTATTCTCAATATCTTTTCCCTTATATTTCTCTTTCCAATAAACATACCCTATTACAGTTGCTAAAATATATCCTACTATATAACATATTACATCTGCTAAATCGAAAGTTCCTACAAAAGTTCCATGTCCTCCATAAATACCTTGAAAAATCTCTACTCCAACTATAGAAATAAATATTAAATTAAATATATACTGTGCTTGCTTATAATAATATCTATTATGTAGTATTGAAACTCCCATCGAAAACAACCACAATCCATCTGGAAGTGAATATATTACCCAATTTGGTATATGTTTTCTATAAACCCACACAATTTTTCTAATGGCTCTTACATATGGGTCTAAATATATCATCTCAATAAATTGATAATAAAACAATTTTCTACTTCTAAATAATAGATATATTAAAACTCCTAATGCGAATGATGACAATACAATAACTATTTTATTCAGTGATCTCTTTTCCAAAAATACCTTTTTCATTTAGATATCTCACCACTTTCTCCACACCTTCATCTAAAGTTTCATAAAATATCTCTGCATCATAACTATATTTTTCTATACTTTTTTGATAAAGTGGATCATAATATTCAACCATTAAAATCTCTGACAATTCTTTTATTTTATTTTCGGATAACATCTCTGAGTACTCTTTATACTTAGCTTTTGGTATATATCTCCCAACTTTATCTAAACACTCTTGCAACTCCTCTAATGTTGCCCCGGCATAGTCCTCATCTATTATTTGTAATCTATGTTCAATAGAAGTATCTAAAGCTATATGAATTCCTTCTGCTAAAGAATCAAATATATCATCTTGCACGTATACATTTCCTATTCTTTTACTTTCACTTTCAGCTAAAACATATTCTGGCTTTTTTGTATATAAAAAATCGAATACTGATGAATCAAATCTTTTTTGGCTCTGCTCTCTCTCCTCACAAACTCCTCCAAAAAATGATCCTTTATGATCCGCCATTTTTTCTAAATCTAAAACAGAGTACCCTCTTTCTTCTAAAGCTTTCAATATCTTTGTTTTTCCAATTCCTGTCTTTCCATGCAACACAAAATATTTTACACCTTTATTATATTCTCCAATATTTTTTAATATATATTGTCTATATGCTCTGTATCCACCCTCTAATTTCCAAGTTGTGTACCCTAGTGCTGCGAATAAAGCAGACATCGATCCACTTCTCATTCCTCCACGGGCACAATAAAACACAACTCTTCCTTTTGCATGTTTTTGTACTTCTTTAAATATTTCTGGCAATCTTTTAGAAATAGCCTCTATTCCTAACTCTTTTGCTTTTTCAGGAGAGACTTGTTTATATGCTGTCCCAACCTCAACTCTTTCCTCATCTAAAAGTAAAGGAATATTTATAGCTCCTGGAATCCCTTCCTCTTCAAATTCTTTTGGGGTTCTTACATCTATTAGAGTGTAGTTTCTCTCTTTTAATAAATCTTCGTATTTTACTATAACCATCTCTTCCTCCATTTTTTATCCTTATAGTATATTCTACTATGATTTTTAATAAAATTGAATATTATTTATATAAAAAAAAACTTTAATATGATAAAATTTATTATAAAAAAGGCTTTTTTTATAGAAAGGACGTTATGAAAACAAAAGCAAAAGAACTATTAAAAACTATTTATGGATATGATAATTTTAGAAAAGGACAAGAGATAATAATCAACAATGCTCTTTCAAAAAGAGATTCTTTAGGTGTTATGTCTACAGGAGGAGGTAAATCAATATGTTATCAAATACCTGCACTACTTTATCCTCATCTGACTATTGTAATCTCACCACTTATTTCTCTGATGAAAGATCAAGTTGATTCTTTAAAATATCTAGGTGTTAGAGCTGGTTTTTTAAACTCAACACTAACAAAAGAAGAGTATGTAAAGCTTATTTTAGGTATTAGAAATAAAAGTATTAAGCTATTGTATATTGCACCAGAAAGACTAATGAGTGATAAGTTTATAAATTTTATTAAAGATTTTCCAATTTCAATGATTGCAGTTGATGAAGCTCATTGTATATCTCAATGGGGACACGACTTTAGAAAAAGTTACCTGGAAATTCCTAAATTTTTAGATAAAATTAATCAACGTCCACAAATATTAGCTTTAACAGCAACCGCTACAAGTAAAGTTAGAAAAGATATTATTGAAAGACTAGCGTTACAAGCTCCAAAAATCTATGTTGATGGATTTGATAGAGACAATCTAACTTTTAAAGTTGAAAAAGGTGTTGTTCCAGAAGCATTTATATCTGAATACATTAAAAGAAACTCTAAAAAATCTGGTATAATATATGCGGCAACAAGAAAAGAAGTTGATAATTTATACAGTTATTTACTCCTTAAAGGATTTAATGTTGGAAAATATCATGCTGGATTAGATGAAAAAGAAAGAACTAATTTTCAAGATAAGTTTTTAAAAGATGATATCAAAATTATGATTGCCACAAATGCTTTTGGTATGGGGATAGATAAATCCAATGTAAGATATGTTATTCATCGAAATATTCCAAAAGATTTGGAGAGTTATTATCAAGAAGCTGGAAGAGCGGGAAGAGATGGTGCTCCATCGGAAGCTATTTTGCTATTCTTTGAAGAGGATGTTTCGACTCAGGAATTTTTAATTGAACAAAATGAAGAAAGTTCTAAAGAATTAAAAAGAACAAAACGAAAAAAACTGGATGCTATGATTGATTACGCCTATCTAGAAAGTTGCTATCGTGAATATATCTTAAAATACTTTGGTGACAAAAGAATAAAAAATTATTGTGGTAATTGTGGCAATTGTAAAAATTTTAAGGATATTCAATCTTTCACTTTAGATGCACAGAAAATTTTTTCATGTATCGGACGTACAAAAGAAAGTATTGGCATATCTACATTAACAAATATTTTAATGGGTAAAGTTGATAGTAAAATTGAGAGAAAAGAGTATTTTAAACTTTCTACATTCGGTATTATGTCGTCATATAATCGAATCAATTTAGAGGAATTTATTTACTATTTAATATCAGAAAATTACCTAGAACAAAGTGCTGGAAGCTTCCCTACTTTAAAATTAACAACTAAATCTTTTGAAGTTTTGAAAAATATTAAGGCTGTTTTTAGAAAATCTAACGAATCTGTTACATTCGATTATTTTGAAGATCCACTTTTCG
Organism: Cetobacterium sp. ZOR0034; assembly: GCF_000799075.1. Taxonomy (NCBI): domain Bacteria; kingdom Fusobacteriati; phylum Fusobacteriota; class Fusobacteriia; order Fusobacteriales; family Fusobacteriaceae; genus Cetobacterium; species Cetobacterium sp. ZOR0034. Next base: position 31,454 of record NZ_JTLI01000008.1, on the reverse strand, counting down.
AGACTTTAAACTCATTAAGAAAAGAGATTTCTGAAAAAGAAGGCGTTCCACCATATATCATTTTCTCAGATTTGACTCTTATGGAACTGGCTGAAAAAAAGCCTAGAAATCGTTGGGAGATGCTTAAAGTTCGTGGTATTGGTAATCAAAAATTTAAAAATTATGGAAACCTATTCTTAAAAACAATCAATCAACTTTCCCCACAAGAGATTGATATGTTGCATGTTGATAATATTATTGATGAAAAATATCTAGGTGAAAATCAACTTATAAATTTACGTAACTCCTTAAATATAAATATTACTACTGATGAATTGAAAGAGATTCTTATAAAAACTCTCTTTACAAACTAATTATGAGGTGAACTACATGTTATTTGAATTTTTTATAGCAAAAAAACATATCTTAGAACATAAAAAACAAAGTTTTATTGGTATTATTGGGATTGCTATAGGTATTATGGTTTTAACCGTCTCTATAGGTATATCTAACGGATTAAATAAAAATATGATCGATAGCATACTCTCTTTATCTAGTCATGTTACTATTATTGGGAATGAAAATATCAAAAACTATGATACTCTAGAAGATACTTTTAAAACATATTCTGAAGTCAAAGGAGTGATTCCTAAAGTTGCAACTCAAGGTATTGTTAAGTATAACGGAATTTTAGGTACATATGTATCTGGAGTTAAATTGGATGGTTTAGATTTAGGAAAAGCTATTCCTGCACTTAATTTAGAAAGTAAAATCAAAAGAGGAGATATTGATCTTTCAAATATGAAGGGTGTTATTATTGGTGACGAGCTTTTAAATAGAATTGCTGGATCAATCGGTGATTCTATAACTATTATTTCAGCTAATAATAAGGAGTTAGAACTTGAAATAATGGCAACTTTTCAAAGTGGTTACTATGATTATGATCTTTCTATGATTCTTTTACCACTTCGAACTGCTCAATATATGACTGAAAGAGATGAGACTGTAAGCTCTATTGACTTAATTTTAAATAATCCATATGATGCTGAGAAAGTTTCAAATAAAATTTATAGCGATACTGGTCTTTTTAACAGAACTTGGGGTAGCCTTAACCAAAACTTATTAAGAGCCCTTTCACTTGAAAAAACTGTTATGATAATAGGCTTTTCTTTAATTGTTATTATAGCTGGATTCGTTGTTTGGGTTATTTTAAATACTATGGTTAGAGAAAAAATAAGATATATTGGGATTATGAGATCTATGGGAATATCTCATAGCTCTGTTATTAAAATATTTTTAATCCAAGGTATTATTCTTGGAGCAACAGGAATCATCATTGGTGTCATTGTTTCCCTATTTTTACTTTGGTATATAAAAACATATTCTTTGCCAGGAATATCGTCGATATACTATCTAACTAAAGTTCCTATTGAATTATCTTTAAAAGAACTACTTACAATTATAGGAACTAATACAACTTTAATATTCTTATCAAGTATATTTCCTGCTTATAGAGCCGGAAAATTAAAAATTGTGGAGGCTTTAAGACATGACTAAAAATATCGTTCTAGAACTTAAAAATATTTGTAAAAATTATTCTACTAAAAACGAAACTTTAGAAATTATAAAAGACCTAAATCTTAAAATTGAAGAAGGGGATTTTATATCTATTCTTGGTCAATCTGGTTCTGGAAAAACAACACTTTTAAATCTGATTGGACTTTTAGATTCACCAACCTCTGGTGATATATATATTAATAATGAAAAAATCTCAATAAATAGCTCCACTATTGATTCTATTAGAAATAAAACTATTGGATTTGTTTTTCAATTTCATTATCTTTTACCTGAATTTACAGCTCTTGAAAATGTTATGATTCCTGCACTAACTCAAGATTTTTCCAAAAAAGAGGAAATTGAAAAAAGAGCTCTTCAACTATTAAAAGAGGTTGGCGTTGAACATAGAGCTAGTCATAAACCTACAGAGCTATCTGGTGGAGAAAAACAAAGAGTTGCTATAGCTAGAGCTCTTATTAATAATCCTAAAATTCTTCTACTTGATGAGCCTACTGGAAACTTAGATAATGAAACAAGTGAAAAAATTTTTAATATTTTCAAACAAATTAATGACAAAAAACGTCAAACAATTATAACAGTAACACATTCGAGAGAGCTTGCTGAAATATCTAATAAAAAATTATTCTTAAAAAAAGGAATTCTTTCAGAATAGCTGTATAGATAAACTAAGAAAGCTACATAAATATCCATAAGGGGTGGTTTGTATGAGAATAAACTATAATACTAACGGAGATCTTGTTATTACTGATGCCATCAAAAATCATTGTGAAAAGAACTTTTTTAAATTAAAAAAATTCTTTGATAACATTTTAACAGTTAACGTTACATTATCAGCTACAAAATCTAAATCAGGTCCTCTACAAAGAGTTGATGCGAGAGTCCATGTAAATGGAAATGTTATTAAGGGTGTTTATACAGATGATGATCTTTATAATGCGATAGATCGTGTAACTGAAATTTTAGCTAAACAAATCAAGAAACATAAAGAAAAATTAAGAGATAATAACCATGTTTCTCCTAATCTGAATATTGGTAAGAAAATTACCTTCGAACCTGGAGACAACTCAATAACTGTTCAATCTATAAAGAAAATAGAAAGTGTTACAGTTAATCCTAGACCTATGGATGTTGAAGAAGCAATATTACAATTAGAAGCTTTAAATAAAGATTTTTATGTATTCACTAATTCAGAATCAGGTGATATGAATATTGTTTATAAAAAAAGAAATGGAGATTACGGTCACGTAGAACCAGCTCACTTTTAAATATTTATGAGAATCCTAGTCCTACTAGGATTCTTTTTTATTTATAACAAATAAACTGGTTTATTTTATTCGTTAAATGTGGTAAAATATTATTATTGTAAACAAATTTATTATATATTAGGAGGTAAAATTGAAAAAAACAGATATTAAAATTGTCGATATCAAAAAAAGTTTCGACGGAGTTGATGTTTTGAAAAATATTAACTTAGAGATTAAAGATGGAGAGTTTTTTTCTATTTTGGGTCCATCTGGATGTGGTAAAACTACTCTTTTAAGAATGATTGCAGGATTTATAACTCCAGATAGTGGTGCAATCTATCTAGGAGATGAGAATATAGTTGATTTAGCCCCAAATAAGAGGAACGTTAATACAATCTTTCAAAAATATGCTCTATTTCCTCATTTAACAGTTTATGAAAATGTTGCTTTCCCATTAAGACTGAAAAAAATTGATGAAAAAACAATCGATGAAGAGGTTAAAAAATTTATTGAACTTGTAGATTTGAAGGAACATATCTACAAAAAACCAAATCAACTTTCTGGAGGTCAACAACAAAGAGTTTCTATAGCAAGAGCTCTTATAAATAAACCTGGAGTTTTATTATTAGATGAACCTTTATCAGCATTAGATGCAAAACTTAGACAAAATCTTTTGATTGAACTAGATAATATTCATGATGAAGTAGGAATTACATTTATCTTTATTACTCATGATCAGCAAGAAGCGTTATCTATCTCTGATAGAATAGCTGTTATGAATAAAGGAGAAGTATTACAAGTAGGAACTCCTGCTGAGGTTTATGAAGCTCCTGCTGATACTTTTGTAGCTGATTTTATCGGTGAAAATAACTTCTTTGATGGCATTGTTACAGAAATTTTTGATGAAACTTATGGTAAGATTCAAACGGAACATTTAGGAGAACTTATTTTTGAACTTGATAAAATAGTTAAAGTTGGAGATAAAATTAGAGTTTCTATCAGACCTGAAAAAATTAGGGTTTCTAAACAAATACCTACAGGGTTATCAGAAAAACACAATACTTTAAAAGTTTATGTTGATGAACTTATTTACTCTGGATTCCAAAGTAAATACTTTGTTTGGGTAAACGGAGATAAAAATCTATTATTTAAAGCTTTTAAACAGCATGCTGTTTACTTTGATGAAGATGATAATGATACAATACACTGGGATGAAGATGCTTATATTTCTTGGCATGCTGATGATAGTTTCTTAGTAGAGGTGATATAATTGAAAAAAATCTCTTCTGGAAGTTTATATAGTATTCCACTAACTTTATGGATGTCTGTATTTTTTGTTATTCCTATGCTAATCGTTTTAAGCTATGCTTTTTTAACTAAAGGTACTTATGGTGGAGTTCAAATGATCTTTACCTTAAAGAACTTCAATGTATTTTTTGAACCTGTATTTCTAAAAATACTTCTTAGAACTACTTATATCTCAGCTATTGTAACTATTTTAACTGTTACTTTAGCTATTCCAACGGCTTATTTTATAGCTAGGTCAAAATTCAAACAAGAACTTCTTATTCTTGTTATTATTCCGTTTTGGACTAACTTTTTAATAAGAATCTATGCTTGGATATCTATTTTAGGTTCTAATGGTTTTTTAAATACTTTTTTAATGAAATTAGGAATCATTGACGCTCCTTTAAAGCTTCTTTATAATACAAGCTCTGTAATTTTAATCACGGTATATACTAGTTTACCGTTTGCAATATTACCACTATATGCTATTATTGAGAAATTTGATTTCGCTTTAGTTGAAGCAGCTAGAGATTTGGGAGCAACTAATGCTCAAGCTTTTAGAAAGGTATTTTTACCAAATATAAAATCTGGTATTATTACAGCAGTCTTATTTACATTTATTCCATCTATGGGATCTTACGCTATTCCAAAACTAGTAGGAGGTACAAAGGCAACTATGCTTGGTACTGTTATCGCTCAACATCTTACTGTGACTAGAAACTGGCCTTTAGCTTCAGCTATTTCGGCTATGCTTATTTTAATTACATCAATCGCTCTCTTAATTTTTATGAGAGTTGAAAAAAAGTCTAAGGAGGTTGACGATGAATAAGAGAAGAACATCACTATTTTTCTTCATTTTATCTATGATATTCTTTTATTTGCCTCTGTTAATTCTTGTAATCTACTCTTTCAATGAGGGAAGATCAAGTACTTGGCAAGGATTTTCTTTAAAATGGTACGAAGAGTTATTCCTTTATTCTGATAACATTTGGAAAGCATTTAAATATAGTTTATTCATTGGAATTATTTCGAGCACTACTTCTACATTAATTGGAACTCTTGGGGCTATTGGATTACACTGGTATAACTTTAAACATAAAAACTATTTAAAAGTTATAACATTCCTTCCTTTAGTTATTCCAGATATTATCTTAGGGGTTTCACTTCTGATTATGTTTGCAACAGTTAAACTACAATTAGGATTAACAAGTATTTTCATAGCTCATACAACATTTAATATTCCATTTGTTTTGTTTATAGTTTTATCAAGACTTGGAGAATTTGATTACTCTATTGTTGAAGCTGCTTATGATTTAGGCGCAAATGAGATGCAAACATTAAAAAAAGTAATTCTTCCAATGCTTACACCTGCTATTGTTTCAGGATTTTTAATGTCATTAACTTTATCACTAGATGATTTCGTTACTACATTCTTCGTTGCTGGACCAGGTTCTTCTACTCTACCTTTAAGAATTTACTCAATGATTAGATTAGGGGTTTCGCCAGTTGTCAACGCATTATCAGTTTTACTTATTGTTTTATCTATAGCACTTACTCTTTCAACAAAAAGTTTACAAAAGTACTTTGTAAAATAGGTTCTTATATAGTATAATACTAGCAGTAAATACAGGAGGGTACATATGAAAAAAATCATTAAATTACTATCTCTAGTGATGTTATTAGTTGTTGTAACAGCTTGTTCATCTACTAGTAAGACTCAAGCGGTAAAATATAACAATATTAGAGCTACATTTGTTACAACTCAAGGAGATATTAGTTTCTATTTATATCCTGAAGCTTCACCAATAACTGTAGCTAATTTTATAAATCTTGCTAAAAGAGGATTCTATGACAATACAAAAATACATAGAGCCGTTGAAAACTTTGTAGTTCAAGGTGGAGACCCTACTGGTAGAGGAGATGGAGGTCCTGGTTACTCTATTCCTGATGAATTTTCTAAATGGTTAGACTTCTACCAACCTGGAATGTTAGCTATGGCTAATACTGGTCCTGAAACTGGAGGTTCTCAGTTCTTCTTCACTCTTTATCCTGCTGACTGGTTAAACAATAAACACACTATATTTGGAGAGTTTATTGATGAAAAAGACTTTAACAACATTAAAAAGCTTGAAGTTGGAGATGTTATTAAAGAGATTAGATTCTCAGGAGATATTGACTTGTTCTTATCACTACATAAATCACAAGTTGAAGAATGGAATGCTATTTTAGATAAAGAGTTTCCAAACTTAAAAAAATATCCAATAAAAGATAGATCTGAATTCAGTGGAGATGTTCAAGCTTATTATGATGAATTAAAAGTAATCTATGCTAAAAAAGATACTAAAACTGAAGAAGAGAAAGAATGGCTTATACCTAGATTTATTAGAGCAACTGAAAAGAAGATAAAAGAAACTAAAAATAATTAAAATAAAAAAGAGGCAATGCCTCTTTTTTATTTAACTCTTCTAATCATATCCATGGCTTCAAATCCACCATCTAAAGTTACTCTTACAACTGAATTTGGATTAGCTGCTGCTACTTCCTCTTCTCCAGATTTAGTTATTAATGTCATTTTTGGCATAGTTATAACTCTTGGTTTTCCTGAAGTTGTTATAACCTCTAAAGACTCACCTTCTAAAACTCTATTTCTAATACCTAATACGTATTCATTATCTCCAATCTTCTCCTCAATTTTTGCAACTAATTGATGAGTTTGACTATATGAATTTCTGTCGTTGTAGTTATTAGCTTCTTCTCCTGGTTGCCCATGGTAGAATCCTTGAGTATATGATCTATTTGAAGTTGATTGAATCTCTTCCATCCAAGTCGGATCGTATTCATACTCTCCAGAATAGTATTTATTTAATGCGTCTTTATATACTTTTACAGCATTTGAAACATAATAAATACCCTTCATTCTTCCCTCTATTTTAAGTGAATCCACACCTAAATCTAGAATCTTATCTATTATTTCTATTGTACATAAATCTTTCGAGTTGAATATATAAGTTCCTCTCTCATCTTCATAAACAGGCATATATTCATTCGGTCTAGTTTCTTCAACTAAGTTATACTTCCATCTGCATGATTGAGCACAATCTCCTCTATTAGCATCTCTACCAGTCATATAGTTACTTAATAGACATCTTCCTGAAATAGACATACACATAGCTCCATGCACAAATACTTCTAGCTCAATATCAGGTACTTTAGCTCTAATTTCAGCTATATTATCTAATGAAATCTCTCTTGCTAAAACTACTCTTTTAGCTCCTAAATCTTTCCACATTTTTACTGAACGCCAGTTTGTATTACTTGCTTGAGTACTTACACTTATGTTTAAGTTTGTATGTTCTTTTACAACTTGGAATACTCCTAAGTCTGCAACTATAACTCCATCTACTCCAATTTTCTCTAGATACATTACATAATCTGGTAATAAATCTAGTTCATCGTTATGAGGTATTATATTTAATGCCACATACACCCTTTTCTCCATAGAGTGTGCATAATCTACTGCCTCTTTTAACTCCTCGTCATTAAAGTTATGACTTCCAGCTCTTAAGTTAAACATCTTTCCACCTAAGAATACTGCATCTGCTCCATAGTGGAAAGCCATTTTTAACTTTTCCATATTTCCTGCTGGAGCTAATAATTCTGCTCTTTTCATTCTTTTCTCTCACCTTTCTCTATTCAACCTTAGTTGTGTAATCTCCAAACTTTGTAATTTCATGGAAGAACTTCAAGTTCACAGTACCAACCGGTCCATTTCTTTGCTTCCCTATAATAACTTCAGTTATACCTCTTTGCTCTGATTCATCATTATAGTAATCATCTCTATATAAAAATACAACCATATCCGCATCTTGCTCAATTGCTCCTGATTCTCTTAAATCCGATAGCATTGGTCTTCTATCAGCTCTTTGTTCTGGAGCACGAGATAGCTGTGATAAAGCTACTATTGGGATATCTAATTCTCTTGCTATACCTTTTAGAGATCTCGAAATATCTGAAATCTCTTGCTGTCTATTATCTGATTTTCCACTTGTTCCTTTTATAAGTTGTAGATAATCTATTAAGATCATATCTAATCTTCCTGCAGCTTTTAATCTTCTAGCAATCGATCTAATCTCTAAAACATTTACATTCGGAACATCTGCTATATTGATTTCAGCATTCGCTAATTTTCCACTAGCTATTCCTAATTTTCCCCAATCATCTTCACCTAAGAAACCATTTCTTATTTTTTGTAATCCTATTCCAGCTTCTATTGCTAGAAGTCTTTGTAATAATTGTGAGCTAGACATCTCTAGACTGAATACTAAAACGCCTTTACCAGCCTTCATTGCTGCATTTAAAGCTAAGTTAAGTGCAAAGGCTGTCTTACCCATTGATGGTCTTGCTGCAAGAATTACTAAGTCTGATGGATGGAATCCACTAGTCATTTCATCAAAATGTTTAAATCCACTTGATATTCCTGTTGTTACACCTTTATTTTGAAGAAGTTGTTCTAATCTTTCAAACTCATTAGTTACCACTTCTTTTAAGCTTATTATATCTTTTGATTCTTTGCTTTCGGCAACTTTAAATATCATTCCCTCAGCTTTATCTAAAATAGTATCCACATCTTCGTAACCTTCATAAGTCATCTCTACTATCTTAGTTCCTATATCTCCAAGTTTTCTTAAAGTAGCTTTCTCTTTTATAATCTTTGCATAAGTTAAAATATTTGCAGCCGTTGGGACTTCTTCTATTATCTCATAGAATATAGCCTCTCCACCAATATCATCAAACTTATCTTTTCTTTTTAATCTATCCATTACTATAATTGGATCGATTGATTCTCCAGAATTATAAACCTCTTGCATCACTTCAAAAATTATTTTATGAGCCATTTTATAAAAATCTGCTGAATGAATTACCTCTATTACTTCACTAAATATATCTGGTTTTAAAAATATTCCTCCTAAAACAGATCTTTCAGCTTCTAAACTACTTGGAATTTTTCTAAGTTTTTCTATATCTTCCATATTTCACTATCCTTTTATTACCACTAAAACCTCAGCCTTTACATCTGTATGTAATTTTACAACTACTTTGTGTTCTCCTAAGCTTTTAATAGTGCACTCTATTTTTTTTCTATCAATATCTAATCCAAACTCTTTTTTTAGTTCTGCTGAAATCTCTTTATTAGTTATTGCACCAAATAGCTTTCCGTTATCTCCAATTTTTGCAGTTACTGCTAGTTTCTTGCTTTCTAATAGAGCTTTTATCTCTATTGATTTTTTCTTTTCTTCTTCTGCTTTTTTCGCATCTTTTAATTTTTTATTCTCTATCTTTTTTAACTCTTCTGGAGTTGCTACTATACCTTTATTATTTTTTAATAGGAAGTTTTTTGCATAACCTTCAGAAACACTTACAATTTCTCCTTTTCTTCCTTGTCCTGCCACATCTGCTGTTAAAATTACTTGTATCTTTGACATAAAAATTCCTCCTAAATTATCTTCTTGTTTTTACTATTTTTATTTTTATTCCACTTGCTAATCCACCAAAAATAAATGCAAATTCCGGAGAGATTATCGCTAAGAAAACTCCTACTGTGAAACATAAAGATTGTTTTTTTACTTTTTCATTCAATGTTCCCGCAACTATTTTTATAAAATACATTATATAAATAATCTTTAAAACTTCTACTGTATTTTCTATAACTATTCCTTTAAATTGAGTGTATTCTTTTATAAAGAACAATACTACATACGGTATTAGCCACATATATGATGCTTCCCAATTCATAAAATTTTCTTTATTTAAAAAATAATTTGTTAAAAATACTGTCATTCCCATATATGCAAAAATTAAATATATAAAATTCTCTTTCATAAATTTAAAAGCCATATCAACTTCATATTGAGTAAACGTTGTCTTTTGTACATACATATTTTTTAGATTTTCAAACCCTATATTAAATCCGACTCTATTAAAATATATATATGCACAAACTAAAGAACCCACTATCAAACTCGTAATAAAAATTTTATCAAACTCACCTAATTTTTCACCATATTTTTTAAATAAATAATACAATAATTCTATTAGACAAAAAACTCCTATATAAGTAATAAGATAGTTTACATCTACCCAAGCTATAGCAGCTAAAGCTATAATGTTTGCTATAATTTTTGTTTTCATATCTGCATTTTCTAATTTTTTTATTTTGTAAAAAGGTAATACCCAACTTAGAAAAGGCATCAGTGTTGAAACTAAAAATAAGGCTGCTATTATTACTCCTGTTATCAAAAACATTGTTCCTCCTAAATACATTCAGGATAATTATACCATAAAGGTAGAGTTTTGTTAAGCTATATTATTTCTCCTCCAAAAAAATCTATTATTTTTTTAGAGAAATCCTCTCCCTCTACTTTCTCTTTACTTCTATTAACCTCTTGTAATTCATATTTTATCATAATTTTTGTTTTTAAAACTTTTCTAACTACATCTAAGAATAATGATCTATAAGGTTCTGATTCCATCATATTTTTAGCAAAACTTTGATCATTTGAAAAACCTACAATTAAAGTGTTGTTTGTAAAATCTTTAAAATATGCTTTAACTAAAAATGCTCCAAATGTTATTTTAGTTTTTTTCGCTTCATCAACTATTTTATTCCACGAACCTTTTACCTCTTCATATGACAATTTTGTAATAGTTTGTGACTCTTCAATTTTATCTGTTAAAGAATTTTCAAATATCTCTACTGGTTCTTGAACTTTTTCGATTATTTTCTCTACTATAATCTCTTTTTCTTTCTTCTCTGTAAGTCTATTCAGAATTACATACCCTACAAGCCTTTTATCCTCTTCATGACGGAATTTAGATAGTATATCGTATATTGTATCTATTATTTCTAATCCTTTTTGAATATCTAAGTCACCTTTTATCATTCTATCTTTTGATCTTTTTGCTAAATCTTTAAAAAATAATTCTATATCAATAGAGTTCTTCCAAATATCTTCTAATAGCTCAATCCCCTCAGAATAATTTGATTTTTCTATAACTGAAATAAATTGATCTATTATTTTTATAGGTGTTATTCCTAAAACATCTTCCGTCTTTTCAATTTCAATAGTTTTGTCTTCTGTATTTATCATCAATCTCTCTAATATTGAGATTGAATCTCTCATACTTCCACCAGAAGCTTCATATATAGCTACTAAGCTTGCTTCATCTATTACATAGCCTTCACTATTGACAATATATAAAAGTTTTTCTCTCATATCTTTATAATTTACACTTTTAAAGTCATATCTTTGACATCTAGAAATAATTGTTGGCAATATTTTATCGGGTTCTGTAGTTGCTAAAATAAATAGGACATGTTCTGGCGGTTCTTCTAAAGTTTTTAATAGGGCGTTGAATGCTTCTTTTGTTAGCATATGAACTTCATCTATTATATAAACTTTCTTCCTACCTTTTGTAGGACTATAGTTTATTTTTTCTTTTAGCTGTCTTATTTCATCTATTCCTCTATTTGATGCTGCATCAATCTCTATTAAATCTAAAAAGTTTCCTGATGAAATCTCCTTACAATTTTCACAGATATTACAAGGTGTATCCGTTATTCCATTCGTCAAACAATTCAAACCCTTTGCCATCAATCTAGCTATAGATGTTTTTCCAACACCACGAGGTCCTGTAAATAAATAAGCGTGTGCTAATCTGTTTGATTTTAAAGAGTTTTTTAGAGTTTGAACAATTTCATGTTCTCCAGCTATCTCTTCAAAACCTTTAGGTCTATATTTTCTATATAATGTTACGTGCATTTTTCCTCCTAAGGCTTAGATTTTACTCTAAGCCATAGTTATTCATCTTAGTTCTTAATGTATTTCTCGTTATTCCAAGTAATTCAGCAGTTTCAACTTTTTTACCACTTGTAATCTCTAAAACTTGACGTATTAACTCTTTTTCTACTTTTGATATGATTATCCCATAATAGTTATTCTGTTTATTGTTTTTTAATCCTAAAAGTTCTCCCTCTATCCAATCTGTCAATACCCAACTTTGGTTATCTCCTTTTCTTTTAGAGATTTTATTTCCCGTTACATTTCCTGGTAACTCCTCTATTAATATAGAACTTCCTCTGCAAAGAGCAACTGCTGATTTTATCGCATTTTTTAATTCATTTACATTCCCTGGCCAGTCATATCTCATTATCTTCTTCATCGCAGGTTTACTAACACCCTTAACTGATTTATGTAGCTCCCCGTTGCAGCTAGCTAGATAATGATCGATAATAAATGGAATATCATCTTTTCTATCTCTTAAAGGAGGAATGTTAATTTCTAATATTTTTAACTTATTATATAGCTCATCAATAAACATTTTCTTATTTATTAATTCCTCTAAATTCTCACTTGTTGTTGCAACAATTCTTATATCCATCTCTATCGGTTCTGATCCTCCCATTCTGAAGAACTCACCCTCTTGTAAAAGATATAAAATTTTAGATTGCATATCTAAACTTAATGATTCAATATTTCCTAAATGTAACGTTCCGCCATTGGCTTTCTCTAAATCTCCTACTTGTAAGAAAGCTGCCCCCTCAAAGGCACCTTTCTCATATCCAAATAGTTTTCTCTCCAATAAGTTATTTTGGAAAGAAGTACAGTTAACTGTTAAAAATGGTTTTGAACTCCAATCACTAAATTGATGAATTGCAGTTGCCACACTACTTTTTCCTGTTCCTTTCTCTCCCACAACAAGAACAGGTATTCTACTATTAGAAACTCTACCAATCATTTTGTAAACTTCAACAATCTCTTTCGTTTGTCCTATCAGTTTATCACCAGTATTCTTGTTTCTATCCACTCTTTCAGCTAAAAGTTTATGATCTTTAACTGCTTTTTCTAAGATTTTATTAACATCTTTCGGACTAATTGGTTTTAAAATATAGTCATATGCTCCAGCTTTTATAACTCCCGCAACTAATTTTAAATTAGATGTTTCTCCCATTATTATAATTACTGATCTTTTATGTGTTTCCGTAATTTTCTTTACAAGGTTTACTAAAGCATCTTGTTGTAAGTTTGTTTCATCTATCACAACTGCTTCATATTTTCTCTCTTTTAATAATTCCATAAAAGAGCTTATATTTTCTGCAAACCTCAATTCATTTTCAAAATTACTTTCTAACTCGTCTTTTAATTCATTTTCTAATCTAAATCCTAAAAGAGTCAAATCTCTTCACCATCCTCTAATTTTTACTTCTAATTAGAAGCCCCCAATAATTTAAAGCTATATTCTAATGTTACATTCCCTTTTATATTTAATCCATTTTTTGTTAAATATATTCTCCAAGTTCTTGCAATCTCTTCAATAGCCATGTTTATCTCTGGAACTCCACTACCCTTTTCTATAAATACTGATGTCACTTTTCCAGCTTCATCTATTTGTATTTTTAATAATACTCTACCCTGCATTCCTCTCAATTGAGCCGCTTCCGGATATCTTGGTTCTCTATTATTTTGATCCCATCTAGCTACAACGTCACCATCTTCAACTCCAAGCCTATAACCACTTGGTAAGCCATCAGCTCCATTTTTTTCAACCATTGTCTTAAATCCTAACTCTTCTTCTCCCTCACCTTCGAAGGCTAATTCCCTAGAACTATTATCTAATTGATACTCCATTGTTTTTTCTAAAACATTTTCATCTTTAGATATTCTTATATCTTTTGTTGGATCAACTGTTGGTCTTTTTTGAATCTCTTCTAAACTTTTTTTGTCTAAGAGTTCATTTTTTAAATCACTATTTATCTCTCTTGCTGAAGGTGTATCTATTGCTAAAAACTCTGTTTCTCTTTTTGTTATATTTTTAGCTAAATCATCTAACGATAACTTTTTAACTTCTTTTACTTCTGGTTTTGCTTCTATTGGTTTTGGTTCCTCTTTAGGAACAACCTTTTTTTCTTCTTTTTTCTCCTCTTTTACAGGAGTAACCTTCTTTTTAGGTTCCGGTTTTGTTGTCGTTTTTTTTGTTGTCGTTTCAAGTGTTACTAATCCTACTTTTAACTTCTTATCAACTATTTCATCTATCTTAATTCCCGGGATTAAAAACAAAATAAGAAGGTTTATTACTATTGATAATATAAGTATTTTTAAATCACTATTTTGTCTCTTCATAGATGTGCACCTACTTTCCAGGCGAAGCTGTATCTATATCTAAAGAGATAGCTCCCGCCTCTTTGGCTGCTGTCATAGCTTCTACAATTATACCATGGTTTACACTCTTATCTGCACTTATAATGACATTTTTATCATCTGATTCTGCTAACTTCTGAGCTAAAGCATTTTTCATATCTCTAGCATTTATTTTATCTCTCTTACTTGTTCCCTTATCTTTATAACTTATAAAATACTCTCTATCTTTAGTTATAATAAGCTGTAATTCATTAACTGGTTTAGCACTTTTTACAGTAGATGTAGGTAAATCTATTTTTATACTACTATTTACATCTTCAAATGTTGTTGCAACTAAGAAGAAGATTAATAGTAAAAATACTACGTCTATTAAGGGAGTTAATTCAAGGATTAAAGAATTACCTGATCTTCTTTTAATTCTGTTAAGTTTCATGCTCCCCCTCCTCTATTTTCTGAAGTAGTTTATTAGTTCCGCACTACCTTTTTCCATATCATTTATTTGGTCATCAATTTTTTTATTGAAGTAGTTATATAAAATGATTGATGGAATCGCTACAAATAATCCACCTGCTGTTGTTAATAGAGCTTGAGATATTCCACTTGCTAACACTGAAGCATCTCCTGTTCCGTGTACCGATACAGCTTGGAACGCTTTTATCATCCCTGTAACTGTTCCTAACAGTCCAATCAACGGTGTCGTATGAGCAACTACTGATAGTAACCACATATTTTTTTCTAACTTTGGAATTTGTGCTAAAGCGATTTCTCTTGCCTTTTCCTCTAAAGTTTCAACGTTTGTACTTCTTGTTTTATACCAATAGATTAAAACTTCTTTGATTACTTTTGCAGTTGAACTTTTTTGATTTCCTAAAGCTGTGATAGCTCCTTTAATATCATTTTTTTCAATTGCATTACGTAATATAGGTCTTATTCTTGACATATCTATATTTTCATTCATTTTAAAATAAATCGCTCTTTCAATAATTGCATAAACACCTAATATTGACATAAAAATTATAAAATACATAAGTATTCCACCATTTACTAACCAGTACATTCTAGAACCTCCTAATTTTTCTCTCGCAATTTTATTATAATGCTATTCCTAATGTTACTAAAGCTACAACCCCTATTATATACTTCCATATTGGAGTTTTAGTTTCTGTTTCTGTTAAGCTTTTATTTAAAGAGTCATTATTTTCATTTAATTGAATAACTTGTTTTTGATCTTTAAATTTATCTGCATTTATATTTGTATCCTCTATTTTTATAACTTTCTTTTCAAGTTGAACATTACTTTCTTTTGGATAGTTTTCTAATTGCTCCTTATTAACTCCTGTTACCTGTTTGTCAATAATAACATCCTCATTAGCAAAAACTCCTAAAGATAAAATCATTAATCCTGTAATAACTAATTTTTTCATATGTTCTCTCCTCCGTTAAAAAAATCTTTGTATTTTTCAGAAAGACTTGCATTCTCTCTTTTTAACTGCTCATAGTACTTCTTTGCGTTATCTTTTTTCTCAATTTTTAAATTTAAGAAAATTAATTTCTCTAAGAAATAATCTTTATTTTTGCTCTCTGTTTTTAAAAGTTCATCATACTGTGCTATTGCATCTGTAAAACTATTCAACCCTTCGTATGCTTCAGCAGATCTTATTTTTGATTCTAATGCAAACTCACTTGTTGGATATAAAAGATATAGTTTAGTATAATTTCTTACAGCTTCATTTAATAATCCTGTTTCTTTTTCTATATTTGCTACTTGGAATAAAGCTTTATCCTTGTATGCACTACTTTCTAGTAAAATAACCGAATCATAATATGGCTTTGCGTTACTATAATCTTTCTTTGTAAAGTAATAATCTCCTAAACCTATTGCAGCATAATCTTTATACGACGAACTAGATGTTAACTTTTCAAATTCGACTTTAGCTTCCTCTATTTTTTTCTCCCTTTGTAAATGGTTAGCCATATAATAACTTTTTTTATCATCATTCGTTATCTTATTTATCCATTCTAACTCTTTTTGAAGATTTTTAGTACTTTGAGATAACTCTATAACTTTCATAAGTGATTTCTCTTTCAATGTTTCATCTTTTGTCTCACTATAAAGTTTTTCATAAGTTTTTAAACTGTTTGAACTATTTCCAGAAATACCGTATAACTCTCCCTCCATTAAAAGTATATTATCTTTTAATCTTGAGTTAGGATATAAACTTATGAATTCTTTACTTTTTATTTCAAACTCTTTATTGTCCTTTAATAAATATAATGAAGATATTTGCCAATAAAGACCTTTTTCTTTGTATTCAGGATTTTTTGATTCCTGGGCACTTATCTTATAAGCATCTATAGCTTCTTTATATTTTTTCTCTGTATAATAAGTTTCTCCTATTTGGAATTGAGCATAATCTCCCATACTTGAAACTAACTTTAATTTTTCAAAATATTCTCTAGCTTTTTCTGGATTATCTAATCTAAAATAACTTATTGCCACTTTATCAACTACATCTTCTAAAGCAAAAAGATTATCTCCAGCTATATAACTTTCACCCGATGAAATAGCGTCCTCATATTTTTCCCAAAGGAAATAATTTTTTATTACATTATAATTAGCTTTTTCATATAGTGCTTTGTCTGCTGATTGAGTATTATTTACAATCTGCTTAAAATACATATCCGCTTCTTCATATCGTCCCATACCCATGGTAGCAATTCCTTTCTGGTATGTATTTTCTAAAGAAGCATCTTGCATATTTAAATATTGCATAACTTCATTATACTTTTTCTGAGCAATCATAACTTCAATCAAATTCGAAACTATATCAGAATCCCTATTTGTTGCTAAGTAATCTTTATATAAATTTACTGCCGCTTCACCTTTACCTTCAGCTAAAAGATTATCTGAAGTTATTATTGTTATGTTTTTCTTATATTCTTGATCTCCTGGGTATTTAGAATTAAACTCTGATATTGATGTGTTTAAAGCTCCTCTATCTTTTGTTTTGCTCAATGTTACAATTAATCTATATAAAGATTCTTTTGTTGGAGCAATAGTATTGTTTTTTCTATAGTAATCTTCAGCTATTTTAAATTCGCCTTCTTCAAAAGCAGATGCTGCAACTAAATTGTTGATTGCAATCTCTTCCTCTCTTTTCAAGTTTAATCCTGTAAGTAAATTTCTATTTCCTAAAACCCATTTATAGTTTTTATTTAAATATTCAATTGAAAGTTGATAGTATATACTCTCGTTTTTATATTTTGTTGTGTATAATCGTCTAAAGTTCTCTAATGAACTTCTATAATCTTTCATTCTATATTGTGAAAGAGCTATTCCATATATTACATCGATATCTTTATTTGTAATTTTATTATAGTATTCTAAAGCTTTATCATTTGAACCTCTAACTATGTAAAAGTCACCAAAACTTTTTAGAGCTGTATTATACAATTTTGGATCAGAAGCCAATGTTGACAATATACTCTCTGCTTCTTTTGAATTTCCTTGCTTTAAATAAATTTCTATCATCGTTAAAATTGATAGTGTTTTGTATTCTGAATTACTTTTACTATCTTTCACTTTTCTAAAATGATTTAGAGCTTTTGTTGATTCATTCGTTTTGTAATATGAAGATCCGTATAAGTAATCAACTAATTCCTGATTTATTCCGACTTTTCCACCTCTATAATACTCATCTAAATAAACAATTGTTTTTATATATTGAGAATTATTATATGCAGCTAAAGCAAGATTTAAAACAACATCCTCATAATTTTTTCCCTGTAAACTAAGCGCACTTGTGAGTTCTCTTTGTGCTCTAATATAATCCTTATTATCCATATAGCCTTTTCCAACAGCTAAAAGAGCTTCTTCATAATCATTTTTACCTTCTACAGTAGTTTTATTTATTAAGTTTGCAGCCTTAGTTGCTGTCTCAAAATCTTTCAATCCAATATATGATTTAGTTAAATATAGATAAATATTATTTGTTTCATTTTGAGTTAATTTTAACTCTTTTAAACATCCATTTAAAGTATTTATAGACTCTTGGTATCTTCCTTCTACATAATACACTTGCCCCATTCTTATTCTGATATTTTTGATATACTTTGAACGAGGATATTTTGTTATAAAATTATTTGACTCTTGAAGTGCCATAGAATATTTTTTTTGAAGAAATAATTCGTCTAAGAATTTAATATCTTCTTTTTCAGAAGCTAACAATCCTGAACATATTAGAACTCCAGCTATAAATAGTTTAAGTTTTCTCACCTTGTCCCCACCTCTCTTAATACCTTTCTTATTTCACTCACAGCTACCCTTGTATTCTTACATGGTCCTTCCACTATTCTATTAAATAAGCCATATACTGGCATTGGAAATGAATCTCGAATTCCCGAAGTTAAATCTCTTTTACAAGCTATAGCTATAACTAGATTTGGTCTATACTCTTTTAAATACATTCGTGCCAATGTTCCTCCAGTGGCTACTTTCACATTAATATTACTAAACTCATCTTGAATCTTTACAATTTCAGAAATGTCACAAAGTCCACACTTTTTACAATTCTCTACATTATTTGTTATTTTTAAATTACAATCATATTTTTGAATGCAATGAGGTAATAATATTGCAATTTTATTTATTTGAGTTTTTTTTATATAATTCAATACTTTTTTGTTATTAAATTTGATAAATTTTTTTGCACTATTATTGTCAGTGTGATTTTTAAATAGTAACTCTTCCAGTAAACACCTGAAATAGTGAAGTTCATAAATGATTTTTAAGATATAAAATTTGCTCATTATTTCTCCTTAAATGAAAAAATATTATCCAAATTATACCATAAAGCATTTCTCTTTGCAAAATAAAAAACTAGCTCACCCTGTAAGCTAGTTTTTATTATCTAGTCTTTCAAAGCTAAAGGCATCACTATGTAAGTATAATTATCTTCTTGTATATTTCTTGTTCTTACAGCACTATTTGATGTTGTAAACTCTAATGTTATAACATCTCTATCACTTGATTGAATAAACTCTAATAAGAACTTTACATTTAAAGAGATTTTTAAACTATCTCCCTCATAATTTACTTTTGCAATTTCTTTTGCTTTTGCTATCTCTCCGATTCCTTCAATATCAATTGTTCCATTAGAAAGTGTAAATATAGCTCCAAATTTAGATTCTGAATTATTTTTTACAAATATTTGAATTCTTTTAAGCATTTTTTCAAATTCAACTCTATCTATTTGCAATTTTTTATTATATCCACTAGCTTCTAATATTGTTTTATAATTCGGAAAAGGTAAATCGATTACTCTACTTACTATAGAGATATTCCCTAGCTTAAAGTATAATTGTTTATTTTTTTGAGTAAATGCAATTTCATCTTCATTTCCATTTCTTAATAATTTAGACATTGCATCTATTGTATTTATAGGAATACTCACTTTAAATATTCCAGCGTTGTCTAAATACTCGTGCTCCAAATATGTTAAACGGTAAGTATCTGTCGATATAAATTTAATTTTATTCTCTTCTATCTCTAATCTGATGCAATTTATTGATAGGTTATCACTTGACATCGATGCCGAGAATTTTACTTTATCAAAATAGTCCGCTAATGCTACCTTTTTTAATTTAAACTCAAACTCCTCATCTTTTAACTCTGGCTCTTGAATTTTTGGAAACTCTTCTGCATTCATTAATATAAACTCCGAAGCTGAATCTGACGTTTCAATTGTCAAAACATCCTCTTCTATATTTAATGTTATAATCTCATCTTTAATCTCTTTAAGATATTCTTCAACCAAATGATGCTGAAATACAGCTTTTCCCTCTTTTAATATTTCGCACTCCATATGAGTTGAAATTGTCAATTCTAAGTTTGTACCACAAAACCAAAGTTTATTCTCTCTTGTCTCAATGTAAACATAAGATATGATAGGCCTTATCTTATTTTCATTTATAGCTTTTTCTACAATTTTTATTTTTTTTAAAAATTCTAGTCTATTAACTTTTAAAATCAATTTAAACCTCCTTGCTTTTAATAGTAATAGTTTCCTTTCAGTAAGTCACTATAACGTATTCTTAATTTTTCCAATGTTTTTTGTTCGATTTGTCTTACTCGCTCTCTCGTTATACTAAAACTTTGACCGATATCTTCTAATGTATGAATTTGATTTCCATCAAATCCAAATCTAAGTTTTAAAATTTGTTTTTCACGTTCATTAAGTTTATTTAAAATCTCATTTATCTGCTCTGCACTTATATCTCTTATAATAGTATCCTCTAAGTCACTATGTGTTTCACTAGCTATTGTATCCTCTAAATAAATATCTTCACCTATCGGCGAACTTAAAGATACCGTCTCTTGGAATTCAACCATTAAATCCTGAACTTTTTCTAAATTTATACCTAATCCATCTGAAATGTCATATATACTTGGGTAATCCCCCTTTAGCATAACAGCATCCATTATAAATTTATTTATCTTATTTAATAAATCGTGTTTATAAGATGGTATTCTTATCTCTCGTCCTTTACTTATAATAGCTTTGCTGATAGCTTGTTTTATCCACCAAACAGCATATGTTGAAAATCTATAGCCCTTTTCTACATCAAATTTTTCAATAGCATGTATTAAGCCAAAATTTCCTTCACTTATTAGATCGATAAACCCCATTCCTTTATTTCCATATTTTTTAGCAACATTTACTACTAATCTCAAATTACATAAAATCAATCTTTCTCTAGCCTCAATATCCCCATTTTTAGCTCTTTTTAATAGAGAGACCTCTTCATCTTTGTCTAACACTTCATACTCTTTTATATCATCTAGATAAAACGAAACTAAATCTTTTTCTGTCATATACACCCCATACCTCATTAGTTATCTTTTTCTATTTTGAATTTCCGTGTTGCTTTTTCTGATCTTTGCTCATGTAACTACTCAAATACAATTCTTTTAATAAAACTCCTCTTTTAATTCCCTTGTCATTAACTCTTTAACCTTCTCTTTTGTATCTGCCCCTTCATAAATAATACCATAAATTGCTTCGACAATAGGCATGCTTATTCCTAGTTGAAGCTTTTTTGCGTATACAGCTTTAACTGTTGGAACACCTTCTGCTACCATAACCATACTCTTTAAAATATCATCTATATGTTCTCCTTTTCCAAGTCTCTCTCCAACATATCTATTTCTACTATGCTGACTAGCACAAGTTACAACTAGGTCCCCAATCCCAGTTAAACCTGAAAATGTTCGCTCATCTGCTCCCATAACCTTTCCAAATCTGATCATCTCTGCTATTCCTCTTGTTATAAGTGCTGCCTTTGCATTGTCACCATAGCCTAATCCATCTGCTATTCCAGCTCCAATTGCTAAACAGTTTTTAACAGCTCCTCCAAGTTCAACTCCAGCTATATCTTCACTTACATAAACTCTGAAGTTCTCAGTATTGAATAACTCTTGAACTTTTTTTGCATTCTCTAGTTCTCCTGCTGCAACTATTGTTGTTGGTAACTCTTGTGCAACCTCTTCAGCATGAGTTGGTCCCGATAAAATAACTATATTTTTATGATATTTACCTTTTATCTCATCCTTCATTACGTGCGACAGTGTTTCTCCACTAGAAACCTCTATCCCTTTCGCCGTATTTATTAAAATCATTCCCTCTTCAATTTGTGGAGATATTTTTGCCATAACTCCTCTTAAAACTTGTGAAGGAACAGAAAAAATAATGTATTTAACACCAGTTAAAAGTCCATCAATTTCTGAAGTTACCTTTAATTTTTCTGGAAACTTAACTCCTGGAAGCAACCTTTTATTCTCTTTTTCTAAAGATAATTTTTCGGCAATCTCTTTGTTGTGCTCCCACATTGTAACTTCATATTCCTTTTTTGCCAAAATCATTCCTAAAGCTGTTCCCCAGCTTCCTGCTCCAATTACAACTACTTTTTCCATTTAATTTATCTCCTTACTTTAAATTAAATTTATTTTCTTTTCCATCCATAAGTCTTTGAATATTAGCTTTGTGCTTATATATCACAAATATTCCTACTACTAATGATATTATTACTAGTGGCATTCTTGTAGACGCATCTCTAACCGGGAAAAAATATGCTAGTACTGGTAGCAACCCTGCACATACAACCGATCCCAAAGAGATATATTTACTAATTCCAACTATTAATATGAATATCAATACAAGTATTCCAACTACTTTTGGCATTAAGAAAAGAAAAACTCCTAAACTTGTAGCAACACCTTTTCCACCTTTAAAATGTAAAAAGAACGAAAACGTATGTCCTAATATTGCTACTAACCCTAATAATATTATATGGATTCCATCTACACCGAAGCTACTAGCTAAGTATAATGGAAGATAACCTTTTAAAGCATCTAATATTAGAACCATTATACCATACTTTGGACCTAAAATTCTATATGCATTTGTTGCCCCAGAGTTTTTACTTCCGTGCTCTCTTATATCAATATTCTTTGTAGCTTTTCCAAGCCAAACCCCACAAGGTAATGAACCAAATACATATGCAACTACTGCAAATATTAAAAACTTCTCCATAAAACCCTCCTATTTTTTAACTAATCTTCCCACTACTTCTATATGACTTGTTTGAGGGAACATATCTACAGGTTTGACTCTAACCAACTGATATCCCTCTCTTTCTAAAATTTCTACATCTCTTGCAAAAGTTGATGGGTTACAAGATATGTATATAATCTCCTTTATGCCAACTTTAGCTATATTTAAAAGACTTTCTTCATCAATTCCTTTTCTAGGAGGGTCTAATATTATTGAATCTACAGCTTCAACTTTTATTAGTTTTCCTAGTTCTTTATTTACATCCCCACATATAAATTCAACATTACTTATATTATTTTCTTTAGCAGTTTTTATTCCATCTTTTACTGCCGACTCGATAATTTCAATTGAATAAACTTGTTTTGCTTTTTTAGATAGAATCATTCCTATCGTTCCTGTTCCAGCATAAGCATCTACTATTCTTTTATTTTCAATATTTTCAAACATACTAATTGCCAACTCGTACAATCTTCTTGTTTGTTCTAAGTTTATTTGGAAGAAAGAAGTTGGTGATATATTAAAATGAATTCCTGATATATCCTCTTTTATTGTTTTCTCTCCATATACAAGAATATTTTTATTTCCTATAGCTACATTTGTTTTTCTGTCATTTAAAGATACATAAACCGATGCTATTTCAGATATTTTACCCATTAACTCTTTCAAAATGTTTTTTATAGTTTCAGTTACTTTAGTATCATTCACAACAAGAACGACCATCGCCTCATTAAAAGAGTTAGTTCTCACCATTATATGTCTTAATACTCCACTGTGTTTTTTCTCGTCATAAACACTTACTTTTGAATTATTCAATATTGTTTTTAATTCAGTAATTATTTTATTTCCTAAAACAGAGTTTAGCATATTATCTTCAACTTGGAATACATCATGGCTTTTTCTTTTAAAAAATCCTGTTATAATCTCTTTGCCGTTCAAAGAGAATGGTTCTACAACTTTATTTCTATAGTTTTTTTCAATAGGTGATTCCAATGTTTCTTCAACTGTAATATCATTGTTTTTACCTATTCTTCTAACTACATCCTCAACCATGTCTTTTTTATATTTTACTTGAGCTGAGTAATTTAACATTCCAAAATCACAACCTTGAAAATCTTCAAATGTTATACAATTCAAATTTTGAATTCTTTCAGCTCCTGCAGTTATAATCTCAACTATTAAAGCTCTCCCATAACTCTTCTTTAAAGATATTATTTCTGCTTTAACAACATCTCCAGGTACAGACATAGGAACAAACATAGCAAATTCACCATTATAATATCCTAATCCTTCTCCACCATAAACAATTTTTTCTATTTTTATTTCAATTATTTGACCTTTTTCTAATTTCATATATACTCTCCTATTTTTTTAAAAAGAGCCATCTTCTATTTTAAAGAAATTTATTTTTTCCGATATAACCATATTTTTTTGCTTATTCATCTCTTGCTCTATTTTTCTTAAGTCCATAAGTAAATCATACTCATATATTCTTTTACTTCTCTCTTTTTCAAGCTCTCTTAACTCTCTTTCAAGCTTAAGATTGTTTTTTTCTAAATATGAGATTGTTCTTATAAGATACCCATAAAATGACCAGATTAAAATTATACCAACTGTTGTCAATAAAACTTTTTTTCTCTTCATTAGGTTTCTCCTTTAAAATTTTATAGTTTTTCTATAACTCTTAATTTTGCCGAGTGTGCTCTATTGTTAAACTGTAACTCATCTTTTCCTGAAGTTATCGGTTTTCTATTCACCAATTTTCCTTTTGGTTTTTCGTTACAAACACAAATTGGTAATTCAATTGGGCACTTACATCCAGTGCACAAATCTCTAAACATATTTTTTACTATTCTATCCTCTAATGAATGGAAAGTTATTATTGCTAAACGCCCACCTTTTTCTAAATTATCAAATGATTTAGTTATTGCATTTTTTAAAACTTCTAACTCCCTGTTTACCTCTATTCTTATAGCTTGGAATACTTTTTTAGCTGGATGCTTCTCACTTCTTGGAGGATAAGCTTTTCTTATTATTTCTACAAGCTCTCCAGTTGTTTCAATAGCTTTTTCTTGTCTTCTCTCGCATATAAGTCTAGCAACTTTTCTAGCAAATCTGTCCTCTCCATATTCAAAGAAGATTCTTGTAAGTTCTGATTCTTCATATTCATTTACAACTTCATAAGCTGATAAGGCATCACTTCTGTTCATTCTCATATCTAATCTTGTATCATATCTATAAGAGAATCCTCTTTCTGGATCATCTAATTGTGTTGATGAAACACCTATATCCATAAGTACTCCAGTAACTTTATCAGCCCCAGCCATATAAAGTACTTTCTCTATGTTTTCAAAATTACTTTTAAATACAGACCATTTCTTTCCATATTTTTCAAGTCTTTTTTTAGCGAACTCTATCGCCTGATCATCTTGATCTATTGAGATAAGTCTTCCTTTATCACTAATCTCTTTTAATATACCTTCAGAGTGTCCTCCTCCTCCTAAAGTACAGTCAACATATACTCCATCTTTATTTGTTATTAATGTTTCTAACGTCTCGTAATACAATACCGGTATGTGGTATTCACTTTCTATTTCGTGCATTTTGTTCCTCCTACAAAAAATAGAGAAGCCAACGGCTTCTCTATTCTATTATAATAAATAAAAAATAATATATCTTAGAATCTTCAAAGCAAAATAAGCCAATAATGGTGATAAATCTACTCTAACATTTCCCATTGGTATTAAAGTTCTAAAAGGTTTTAAGATTGGCTCAGTCAAAGCATAAACAAGATTTGTAAAATCATTTCTTGAGTATGGTGCTAGCCAAGAGATTACTATTCTTATTAATATAAGTATATTCATAATTTCAAAAGCTAAGTTTATTAACCTATAAATTAACCCCATATTTTTCTCCTTATTCCTCTCCTAAAAAATAATGCTTTGCTTTCACTGAATATTCCCATCCAGACCAGATTGTTAAAATAACTGGAACTAGTGTCGCGTAGAAATATATCACTTTATACAATTGTGTTTTTTCAGGAGTATTTCCTAAACCAAAGAATAACATTACTATGATAACAATCATTTGAGTTGTTGTTTTATATTTTCCTAAAATTCCAGCAGGAATCACTTCTCCTTTTGCTGCAGCTATAGTTCTTATTCCACTTATTAAAAACTCTCTAGCTATTACAACAATAGACATCCAAGAAGGAATATAATCCAACTTAACAAAAATAACTAATGCTGAAATAACAAGTATCTTATCTGCCAGTGGATCCATTATTTTTCCTAAATCAGTTATTAAATTATATTTTCTAGCTATATATCCATCTAACCAGTCTGTTAATGATGCAAATATGAATATTCCAAATGCTATCAATCTGTATAAATTACTCTGTGAAACATTGGCCGATTCTTGTAAAAAGTATATAAAAGGTATTGCTAATATTAATCTAATTGCTGTAAGTTTATTTGGCAAATTCAAGACTGACCCCTCCTTATTTTAGACTACTTAACTTCGTTTTCTACAATTGCCCCTATATAGTCATATTCAAAATTTTGTTCTATTTTTACTTTTACGATTTCTCCTTGCTTAGCTGTTCCATCGTTTGTTAAAACTTTTCCATCAATATCTAAAGCTTGACCTCTTGTTCTTCCCTCTAACATGAATTCACTCTCTGTAGATACTCCATCAATCATAACTTCAACAACTTTCCCTATCATTGATCTATTTTTGATTTCAGCTATTTCTGCTTGTAAGTTTGTTAACTCTGCCCATCTTCTTTCTTTGATCTCTTCTGGTACTTGATCTGCTAAATCATGAGCAACAGTTCCCTCTTCTCTAGAATATTTAAATACTCCAACATAATCAAATTGGAACTCTCTTACGAAATCTTTTAACTCTTCGAAGTTTTCTTCTGTTTCTCCAGGGAATCCAACTATTACTGTTGTTCTGATTGTTGCTTCAGGAATCTCTGTTCTAATTTTATTTAAAATCGACTTTATATGATCTCCTGACTTAGCTCTAGCCATATTTTGTAAAATATTTCCAGATATATGTTGAATTGGTATGTCAAAGTATTTACATACTTTTGGTTCATTTTTTATAACTTCTACTAATTCATCTGTTAAAGAGTTAGGGAACATGTAATATGATCTTACCCATTCGATTCCTTCAACTTTTACTAACTCTTTTATTAAATCTGGAAGAGCTTTCTTTTTATATAAATCAATTCCGTATTCTGTCGTTTCTTGAGCTAATAAGTTTATCTCTCTTACACCATTTGCTGCTAATGCTTTAGCCTCTTCCACTATATCCTCAATCGTTCTACTTCTTAAGTTTCCTCTCAATTGTGGAATTATACAGTAAGTACATCTTCTGTTACATCCTTCAGCTATTTTTAAATAAGCTGTATGCGGATTTGTAGTCAATATTCTTTCAGTTCCTGCGTTTGCTAAGAAATCAAAAGTTTCACATCTGATTATTTTTTCATCTGCTAATATTGTATCTACAATCTCTTCAATTTTATGAATTTCACCAGTTCCTACAACTGCATCTATCTCAGGAATTTCAGCTATTAATTCGTCTGCATATCTTTGTGCTAAACATCCCGCAACAATTATTTTTTTTACATTTCCTGTAGCTTTTTTCTCAGCAACTTCTAATATAGCTTGAATTGATTCTTCCTTAGCATCTCCTATAAATCCACACGTATTTACAAGCACAACATCTGCTAACTCTAAATCATTTGTTATTTCAAATCCTTTTCTAGCTACCATAAGCCCAATTAAGTGCTCACTGTCAACTAAGTTTTTACTACAACCTAAACTTATTAAACCTAATTTCATCTTTTACCATCCTTCAATTTACATTACTCTATACTCTACGGAAAAATAACACAGAGGTTGAAGTCCTCTGTGTTATCCCCCTTAATTTAAAAATTATTCAGCTGCCATTTCCTGTAATAATTTCTTTCTACTTAAACTTATTTTTCCGTTTTCAGTAGAAATCACTTTTACCTCAAATGTGTCTCCAACTTTTAATACATCTTCAACATTAGCTACTCTTTCTAAAGAGATTTCCGATACATGTAATAATCCCTCTTTTCCAGGTAATATCTCCATGAATGCTCCGAACTTAGCTATGTTTACAACTTTACCAGTATAAACCTCTCCAACTTCAACATCTTTTACATATCCGTTTACTAGTGTTATTGTTCTTTCTAGAACGTCTAATCCTTGACAGAATATTGCTACTCTTCCATCGTCTTCTATATCTATAGTTGCTCCAGTAGCTTCTATAATTCCTTTAATGTTCTTTCCTCCAGGACCGATTAATACAGCTATCTTATCCTTTGGAATTACCATTTGGTGAATTCTTGGAACTGTTGGTGCTAACTCATTTGTATTTTGAATAGTTGAGTTCATTAAAGTTAAGATTTGTAATCTTGCATCTAATGCTTGCTTTAAAGCAATTCTCATGATATCTTCAGAGATTCCAGCTATTTTCATATCCATTTGTAAAGCTGTTATTCCAGTTTTTGTTCCTGCAACTTTAAAGTCCATATCTCCTAGATGATCCTCTAGACCCATGATATCTGTTAATACAACATAGTCGTCACCTTTTTTGATAAGACCCATAGCTATTCCTGCTACGTGCTCTTTAATAGGTACTCCTGCGTGCATTAAAGCTAATGATCCTCCACAGATAGAAGCTTGAGATGATGATCCATTAGATTCAGTTATTTCAGAAACTAATCTTACTGTATATGGGAAATCTTCAATCGAAGGTAATACATAGCTTAAAGCTCTTTCAGCTAGTGATCCATGTCCTAACTCTCTTCTTCCTGGAGCTCCCATTCTTCCTGTTTCTCCAACTGAGTATGGAGGGAAGTTATAGTGTAAGTAGAACTTTTTGTAGTACTCTTCATCTAATCCATCAATTAGTTGCTCATCCTCTTTAGTTCCTAAAGTTGCAACAACTAAAGCTTGTGTTTCTCCTCTTGTAAATAAAGCTGATCCGTGAACGATTGGTAAAACTTCTACTTCAGCAGCTAAATCTCTTATTTCTGTAGTTGCTCTTCCGTCAACTCTATGCTTGTTATAAAGAATAGCATCTCTTACTTGCTCTTTCATTAAATCATGGTAGTACTTTGCGAACTCTGCTACTACATCAGCTGGCACTTCCTCTTCTCCGAAGTTTTCTGCTACGAAAGCTTCAAATAAAGTTTCTTCTAATCCGTCAACAGCTTCTTCTCTAGCTTTCTTTCCAGTTGTTAAAACTGCTTCTTTTAATTGAGCTGCTCCATTTGTATCAATGAAGTTTTTAACTAATGGCATTACTTCAGGTGCTGTAAATTCAATTTTCTCTTTTCCTACAAGAGCTGCGAACTCTAATTGGAATTGACATAATTTTTTAATATTATCATGAGCAAACATTATAGCTTTTAACATTGTTTCCTCATCTACTTCTCTCGCTCCAGCCTCAACCATGTTTATTGCATCCATGCTTCCTGCTACTGTTAAATCTAAATCACTCACTTTTAATTGCTCAGGAGTTGGATTTAAAACAAACTCTCCGTCAATCATTCCTACAACTACTCCAGCTACTGGTCCTAAGAAAGGAATATCAGATACTGTTAAAGCTACTGAAGATCCAACTATTCCCATGAAATCTGGTGTTGAAACACCATCGTATGATAATGTTGTATTTACAACATGTACATCATACTTGAATCCTTCTGGGAACATTGGTCTTATTGGTCTATCTATTAATCTTGCTATTAATGTTGCGTTTGTTGATGGTCTTGATTCTCTTTTATTAAATCCTCCAGGGAATTTTCCTGCAGCATAGTATTTCTCTACATAATCAACTGTTAAAGGGAAAAAGTCTATTCCTTCTCTTGCACTTTTACTTCTATTAACTGTACTTAATAATATTGTGTCTCCATACTGAAGCATAACAGCACCATTCGATTGTCTTGCTACTTTTCCAGTTTTTAACGTTAACTGTCTTCCACCTATTTCTAAGCTTAAACTTACTTCATTAAACATTAAGTTTCCTCCTTTTAAATTGGTAGAGGATAAATATAGCAAATAATAAGGAACTAAAACTAAAAAATTTAGCTTTAATCTCTTACTACTTACCTTATATTTATCCTCTATATTCTTACATTAAAGTATATCATTTTTACATTTAAAAAGCAATTTCTTATTAATAAATAAGTAATCTATTAAATATCTACATCAATATTTATACTATGAATTAAACTAAGAGCAATCCCCATAGTTACCATCGCACTTCCTCCGTAACTAAAGAATGGCATTGGCAATCCAAACACAGGAAATAACCCCACAGCCACAAATATATTTATTATTACTTGTGTTATTATTTGTGCTCCAATTCCCATAGCTAAATATTTTCCAAAATAATTTTTACTCTCTCTTCCTGTAATTATTATTAAATGGTATAGTGCGAAAAATAACCCTATTACAACAAACATTCCAATAATTCCAAATTCTTCTCCAAAAGTTGCCATTATGAAATCTGTGTGTATCTCCGGAAGATAACTGTATTTTTGAACACCATTCGCATATCCTTTTCCAAAGAAGCCACCACTCCCAAAGGCATATACGGATTGTTTCACTTGATACCCATAGTCATCTGAATAATTACCAAAGAAAAGTCCATCTATATAACTTTTTATTCTCATTATCTTGTACGATGCTCCCTCTTCTGAGGCAAACTTATATACTGCAGCAAGACCAGTTATTCCTAAAGTAATCCCCGCAGTTCCAACCCTTAAAATCCATTTATCTTTTAATTTACTCATAAAAATCATAAATACCCAAATTGAAAAATAATGTATCACTGTTCCCATATCTTTTTGAGCTAAGATTAGAACTCCGTATACTGATAGATATATCAACGAATTTATGATTGTAACACTTTCAGATAAATCATTATCCTCTGCTCTAGCTAAGCAATTTGCCATATTTATTACAAAAGCACATTTTAGTATCTCTGCTGGTTGAATTGATACTGGTCCCAAATTTATCCATCCATAAGCTCCATTTATTTTTGGAATAAATGACAACCCCATCTTTCCACCTATATACATTCCTAATAAAATGACTATACTTGTTAAAAAAACTATTCCATTTACTTTTCTTTCACTTAAAATTTTATATGTCAAATTATATTTTTTTATCTTACCTATGTTTCCAAGAAATAAATAGATTATAAAAAATATTAAAATATACAAAAAATGTTTTTTTATATTTTCTGGCTTCATATAAAATGCTGCACTAACCATATTTATTGAACTTAGTACCATTAATATAATCGCTATTAGAAAAATTGAAAACCTTCTTTGTTTTAATCTATTAATTTTTTGTCTTTTCTTTTCTTTTGCTTTTTCTAAATTTTCTTGAAAAAATTGCCCTGTAGTATTTCCCATAGAATTCTCTCCTTCAATTTTATCTTTTACAAAAAATAAAAAAATGGCGCTTCTTGCTGGGCTCGAACCAGCGACAACACGATTAACAGTCGTGCGCTCT